>JACRMD010000118.1:0-16652 GCA_016215085.1 Solirubrobacterales bacterium
GGTCCGAGCCCTTGCGGTCCTGGAGCTTGAACAGCTCGTCGATGTTCGCGCGGCCCGTGCGCTCCCACAGCTCGCGCGGCTGCATGACCGGCATCAGCAGCTCCTGGCCGCCGACGGCGTTCATCTCCTCGCGGACGATCTGCTCGATGCGGCGGTGCACCCGCCAGCCGGCCGGCAGCCACGTCCACAGCCCGGTGCCGAGCTGGCGGACCATCCCGGCGCGCACCAGCAGCTTGTGGGAGAGCGCCTCGGCGTCGGCGGGGGGCTGGCGCTCGGTGGGCAGGAGCAGGTTGCTGAGGCGCATGGGCGCGAACGGTACGCGGTGGCCGCCCGCGCGCGCCTCCTCGCGCGCGCGGGTCCGAACCCGGCGGCTACCCGCGCGACACCTTCTCGCAGCCGACGACGCGGTCCTTGCGGTCCACGCGGGCCGTGTCGCGGCCGCGGCCGCAGTCGACGACGTCGCGGGCGCCGTCGCGGGCCGAGATGGTGTCGTTGCCCGCGCCGCCGGCCACGCGGTCGCGCCCGCGGCCAGGCAGCAGCACGTCGTCGCCGGCGCCGCCCGACAGGCGGTCGGCGTCCACGCCGCCGGTCAGGCGGTCGTTGCCGACGTCGCCGAGCAGGTTGTCCTTGCCGAGGCCCCCGCTGAGCCTGTCGTTGCCGGCCTGGCCGTCGAGCACGTCGGGGCCGCTGCCGCCCTCCAGGCAGTCGTCGCCGGCGCCGCCGAGGATGCGGTCGCTGCCGGCGCCGCCGAGGATGCGGTCGCCGAAGGCCGTGCCGCGCAGCAGCTCGTCGTCGCCGGTGCCGACCTTGCGGTTGCGGCACGGCACGTCGGGGGCCGGCGCCGGCGGCGGCGGGGGCACCAGCGAGCCGGTGAACGGCAGCCGCTCGGTGGTGAGCGTCGCGCCGTCGTTGGCGTGGTCGGGGTCGACCGTCGCGCCCTTGACCGACACCGTGCTGACGAAGGTGCCCGCCGGCGGCGGGAAGACCGCCGGCTCGATCCAGGACGCTGTGACGGTGACGCTCGCGCCGGGCGCCAGCGGGCCCAGCGTGCACGTGGAGGTGCCCGGGCAGGCGGGCGAGGTCAGGTAGCGGTCCGGGCCGGTGGTCAGCGTCATCCCCGGCGACGGGTCGGGGCCGAGGTTGCGGATCGTGAAGGCGTGGGTGAACGGCGTCGTGGCGTCGACCTGCGCCGGCGCCTCGCCGGTGACCTGGAGGTCGGCGACCTGGTCCTGCGTGACGTCGCCCTTGCCGTCGCCGTCGGCGTCGGGCTCGACGTCGCCCTGGACGAGGAGCCGGTGCGCGGCGTAGCCGAAGACGTCGGGCGGCGCGGCGGGGTCGCCCGTGCTGTCGAGCACCGGGTCGAAGAAGCCGAGCTCGTCGCCGGCCATGTCGGCCGTCGCCTGGGCGTCGCCGCTGGAGCGCACGCCCAGCCGGTCGCCCTTGCGCACCGCCAGCGAGAGCGGGACGACCTCGACCTTGCCGGTGCCGGCGTGGGCGGGGCCCTCGGCCACCAGCCGCCAGGTGCCGCCGGCGGCCGGGCGCAGCAGCTGCGGCCGGACGGTGACGCCGGCGGCGGCGCGCAGCCGCACCTGGGTGAGCACGCCGTCGGCGGGCGCGTCGAGCGCGACGCCCGCCGCGGAGACCTGGATCGCGTCGGTCGGGTTGCCCGAGGCCGACGGGCCGTAGCCGGGCGGCACGAGGTGCAGCGGGCTGCCGAAGGTCTGCGACGCGCTGCACGGCGCGGCGTGGCGCGCGAACTCCTTCGGGCAGGCGTCCTGGGTCTCGTCGCCGTAGCCGTCGCCGTCGGCCTCGACGTCGGCGTTGACCAGCAGCTCGCCGACCGTCGGGCCGGCGCTGCGCGCCTCGCCGTCGGGCCAGCCGTCGTGGGCCACCAGCACCGCACCCGTGCCACCGGAGCGGAACGCCGCCGGCACGCCGTCGAGCGCCAGGCGCGCGCCCTTGCCGATCGGCAGCCGCGCGGCGAACGACACCGGGGCGCCGGTGCCGGCGAGGGTCTCCTGGGGTCCCGTGGCCCCCGAGATCCACTTCCCGGTCGCCGTGACGCGCTGCACCGCGCGCAGCCGCACGGTGGCCGCCGACGACGAGCGCACGCGCCAGCGCACGACGACGCCGTCGTACGGCGCCACGGCACCGGCGCCGATCGCCGTGCACTGCGTCGTGGCGCAGGCCGCGCTCGGCGGGCCGGCGGCGCCGCCGGCGAGGTCGGGGCCGATGGTGGTGGCGGCCGCGGCGGGCCCCGCGCAGGCGAGCGAGGCGGCGAGGGCGGCCAGGAGGGAGCGTCCGTGCATCAGGTGGGGCATCGTCGCCGATCAAACGGGCAGACCCCTTTGTATGTTGCGGTCCGAGACGACCGTTCCCCACGAAGAGAGGACGCCCATGCCGTACGAGGTCCCGCCGCTGCCGTACGACTACGCAGCGCTCGAGCCGCACATCGACGAGCAGACGATGCGGCTGCACCACGACAAGCACCACCAGGCGTACGTCGACAAGGCCAACGGCGCGCTCGAGGGCACGGAGTTCGACGGCAAGCCCGTCGAGGAGGTCCTCGCGAGCCTGTCGTCGCTGCCCGAGGACAAGCAGACCGTCTTCCGCAACAACGGCGGCGGCCACGCCAACCACACGCTGTTCTGGGAGTCCATGAGCCCGGACGGCGGCGGTGAGCCGTCGGGCGAGCTGGCCGACGCGATCAGCTCGAAGTTCGGCTCCTTCGACGCCTTCAAGGAGCAGTTCGAGGCCAACGGGGTCGGGCAGTTCGGCTCCGGCTGGACGTGGCTGGTCCTGCGGGGCGGCGAGCTCGAGCTCACCAAGACGCCCAACCAGGACTCGCCGATCCTCGACGGCGACACGCCGCTGCTGGGCAACGACGTCTGGGAGCACGCGTACTACCTCAAGTACCAGAACAAGCGCCCGGACTACCTGAAGGCCTGGTGGAACGTCGTCAACTGGGACAAGGTCGCCGAGCGCTACAGCGCCGCCAAGGGCTGACACCCCGATCCGGAGCACCGCAACTCCGGGTCGCGTCATGGTTCTCGGAGGGCGCTGAGGACATCCGGCCAGGCGGCGCGTAGCGCGTCGCCTGCCGGGTACCCTCGGCGCCGTCCGACCCCCGTCTGGCAGGAGACGACCCGCCCGTGACCCATCGCGTCCGCGCCGCGCTCGCCGGCGCCGCGACCCTCCTCGCCCTCGCCGCCCCCGCGGCGCAGGCGAGCCCCGACCAGCTGTCGATCATCATGGACGACGACCTGCTGGTCTACCGCGACGACGCCACGCGCGACGCGGCGATGCGCCAGGCCAAGGCGCTGGGCGCCGACGCCGTGCGCGTCACGGTGCTGTGGAGCGTCGTGGCCGACGGCGCGCGCAAGACCCAGGCGCGCGACCGCCGCTTCCGCCGCCTCGGGGCCGACGACCCGCGCGCCTACCCGCGGCTGAACTGGGACCGCTACGACCGCCTCGTACGCGCCTGCGGGACGCTCGGGCTGCAGTGCTACCTCGACGTGACGCCGCCCGGCCCCTCCTGGGGCCACAAGACGGCGCCGCGCTCGCAGCGCAAGAGCAGGGCGACGTGGATGCCGAAGGCGAGCGCCTTCGGGCAGTTCGTCACGGCGGTCGGCAAGCGCTACTCGGGCCGCTTCAAGGACGAGAACGACGGCCGCCGGGCGCTGCCGCGCGTGTCGTTCTGGGCGTTGGGCAACGAGCCCAACCAGGGCGGCTGGCTGACGCCCCAGTGGTACAAGGGCAAGCCCTACGCGCCGCACCTCTACCGCCAGCTCTACCTCTACGGCCGCAGGGCGCTGCAGAAGACCGGCCACGGCAACGACCTCATCCTGCTCGGCGAGCTCGCGCCGCTGGGCTCGTCGAAGAAGACGACGCGCTCGCCGATGCGCCCCAAGCAGTTCATCCGCGAGCTGTTCTGCGTCGGCGCCGACGACCAGCCGCTGCGCGGCGGTGCCGCCCGGTCGCTCTCCAAGTACGGGCCGCTGCAGGCCTCGGCGTTCGCGCACCACCCGTACACGAAGAACGTCGCCCCCACGCAGCGCGATCCGCACCCCGACGCGGTGACGATGGCCAACATCGGCGAGCTGCCCGCCCTGCTGGACGACATCTCGGCCAAGAGCGCGCGCATCGCCCCCGGCCTGCCGATCCTCTCGACCGAGTTCGGCTTCGAGACCAACCCGCCTGACCCGTTCAGCGGGGTCCCGCTCGACACCCAGGCGCAGTGGAACGCGCAGGGCGACTACCTGGCCTACAACGAGCCGCGGCTCATCGGCCAGACGCAGTTCCTGCTGCGCGACGTGCCGCCGGTCAAGCGCCACAAGAAGAACAGCAAGGCGTACTGGTTCACCTACCAGTCCGGCCTGTTCTCGGCGGGCGGCACGCCCAAGCCGGCGGCCACCGCCTTCGCCCTGCCGTTCCTGGTGCTCGCGCAGGCCCCGGGCGTCGCCAACGTGTGGGGCCAGCTGAAGTTCGCCCCCAACGGCGCGGCGACCGGGGCGCAGGTGCAGTGGCGGCCCGCGGACGGCTCGGCGGACTGGGCGAACGTCGGCGCGCCGCTGCCCGCCGACGTGCGCGGGTTCTTCGGCGGCGACGTGCCGGTGCCCGGCCCGGGGCAGCTGCGCGCGGTCTGGCCGGACCGGCCCGACGTGCCCTCGCTCGGACAGCCGGTCGGGTAGGGCCGCACCTTCCGTCCGGTCCAGGCGTTGCGATGCAGGCGATGAGGAGGATCGTGCTCGCCGCGGCAGTGGCCGCGTCCCTGGTCTCCGCGGCGCCCGCCGTCGCGAGCCGCACCCAGCTCTCGGTGTTCGAGGACGACCGGCTGCTGGTCGGCTCCGGCGACGCCGCCCGGGAGCAGGCGCTCGACGAGATGGCCGCCCTGGGCGTCGACGTCGTCCACACCGTCGTCGGCTGGGGGCGCGTCGCGCCGCCGGGCCGCAAGCGGCCCAAGGGCTTCGACGGCGCCGACCCGGCGAGCTACCCGCAGGAGCGCTGGGCGCCCTACGACGCGCTGGTCGCCGGCGCCCAGGCGCGCGGGATGCGCGTCATGCTCGCGCCGGCCGCGCCGATCCCGGAGTGGGCCTCGGGCTGCCGTGGCAGCGCGAAGGTCAAGCGCACCTGCAGGCCCAACCCGACGCACTTCCGCCGCTTCGTCGAGGCGCTCGCCCGGCGTTACCCGTCGGTGACGATGTGGGCGGTCTGGAACGAGCCCAACCAGGGCTCGTGGCTGAGCCCGCAGTACGAGCTGCGCGGCGGGCGCAAGGTCGCCGTCTCCCCCGACCTCTACCGCGGCCTCGTGCGCGGGGCGCTCAAGGGGCTGAAGGCCGCCGGCCACGGCCGCGACGAGGTCCTCTTCGGCGAGACCGCGCCGCTCGGCCGCACGACCGGCGCCCTGCGCATCCGGCCGATGCCGCCGAAGGACTTCCTCGAGGGCGTGCTGTGCCTGCGCCCCGCCGCCGGGTGCGACGCGCCGTTCCCGCGCCTGGCCGTCACGGCCGTCGGCCACCACCCCTACGCCCGCGGCGGCAGCCGCTCCCCGGCCGCGCGCGGCTCGGCCAAGGAAATCACGATCGCCTCGGTGAGCCGGCTGAAGTCGATCCTCGGCCGCGCCGCCAAGCGCGGGCGCGTCAAGCGCAACCTGCCGATCTGGTACACGGAGTACGGCCTGCAGACCAACCCGCCGGACACGATCTTCGGCGTCCCGCTGGACCGCCAGGCGGCGTGGATCAACCAGGCCGACTGGATGGCGTGGCGCGATCCGCGGGTCAAGGCCGTGGCGCAGTACGGCCTGCGCGACGACAGCCACAGCGACGGGTTCCAGACCGGGCTGCGGTTCGCCGACGGGCGCGCGAAGCCCGCGCTGGCGGCCTACAAGCTGCCGATCTGGGTCTCGCGCCGCGGCTCGGGCGTGACGGTGTGGGGCCAGGTGCGCCCGGCGACGGGGACGACGGACGTCGAGGTCCAGGCCGACGACGGCGCGGGCTTCACTACGGTGCAGACCGTGACGACGACGAGCGCCGGCTTCCTCTCGGCGAAGCTGCCCACGCGGGCGCGGCAGTACCGGCTGCGGTGGGCCGGCCCCGGCGGCGCGGTGCTCAGCCGCGTGGCCGAGGTCGGCCGCTGATGCGCCGCGCGCTCACCGCGCGCCTCGCCGCCGCCGGGCGCCGGCGACGCCGGCTCGCACCCGTGGCCGCGATCCTCGCCGCCGCGGCACTCGCCCCCTCCCCCGCCGCCGCGGCGCCCGACCTCCAGACCGGGATCGCCGACGACGCGATCCTGCTCTTCTCCCCCGAGCGGGCGCCCTCGGTGGTGGCGAAGTGGCAGGCGATGGGCATCGAGGTCGTGCGCATCCACGCCCGCTGGATCGCCGTCGCGCCCGACAAGGCGGCGACGCGCCCGCCGCGGGGCTTCCACGCCGGCGACCACCTCGACCCGCACTACGACTGGGCCTACCTCGACCGCGCCGTGGACCTCGTCAAGCGCCACGGGATGGAGCCCATCCTCGCCGTCACCGGCTCGGGCCCGGTGTGGGGCAGCCGCGTGCCCTCGCGCGGCAACGCCCGCTACAAGCCCGATCCGAGGAAGTTCGCGCAGTTCGCCTCGGCGGTCGCCCACCGCTACGGCGACCGCGTCGACCGCTACCTGCTGTGGAACGAGCCCAACCAGCCCGGCTGGCTGCAGCCGCAGTACGACTGCCCGGCGGGCTCCAAGCGCTGCATCCCGGTCGCGCCGCACGTCTACCGCGACCTCGTCCGCGCCGCCTACCCGGCGATCCACGCCGCCGACCCCGGGGCGCAGGTCATCGGCGGCACGCTCGCGCCCCGCGGCGGCGACCCGACGCGCCGCAACCGGCCGATGCGCCCGCTGGCGTTCCTGCGCGCCTTCGGCTGCGTCGACGAGCGCTACAAGAGGGTCCGCACCGGCGCGTGCCGCGGCTTCCGCCCGGCGATGCTCGACGGCTTCGCCTACCACCCGCACGGCGTGCTGCGCGGCCCCGGCGAGCCCAACCCGCACCGCGACGAGGCGGCGATCGCCGACCTGCCGCGCCTCGAGCAGACGCTCGACGCCGTCCAGGACGCCGGCGGCTTCCGGACGCCCTTCGGGCAGCGCGTGCCGCTGCACCTGACCGAGTTCGGCTACCAGACGCTGCCGCCCGACCCGTACTCCGGCGTCACCCCCGCCCAGCAGCGCGACTGGCTCCAGCAGGCCGCGTACGTCGCGTGGAAGGACCCGCGGATCCACACGCTCATCCAGTACGAGTGGCAGGACGAGCCGATCAAGAGCGTCGGCATCGGCCGCAAGGCCTACGCGGGCTGGCAGTCGGGCCTGCTGTACGCCGACGGCCGCGCCAAGCCGGCGCTGTCGGTGTTCCGCAACCCGTTCTGGACCGACCCGCAGCCCGACGACGCGACCGTGCGCTTCTGGGGTCAGGTCCGTCCCGGCCTCGGCCACGACGTCTCGATCCAGCGGCGCGGCCCCAGCGGCGGCTGGGTGCCCGTGCAGCGGGTCAGCACCGACGCCTCGGGCTACTTCAGCGCCGACCTCGCGGTCACCTCGCCGGGCAGCTACCGCTACGTCTACCAGGACGTCGCGCCCGCGTCGGCCGCCCGCGGCTCGCGGGCGCGCACGATCGCCAGCGCCGTGCGGCGCGTCGCGCCGCCGCCGGCGCCGGTCCTCGACGGCGCCGCGCCCGCACCGCGCGACCCCGCGTAAGGAGCGCGCGCGCCGGCGGTTGTCGTCGGCATGCACCGCTCCGCACGCTCGCTGCTCCTCGGCCTGGCCGTCGCGCTGACCGCCGCGCTGGCCCCGGCCGCCCAGGCGGCCCTCCCCGACACGTGGGTCCGCTGGGCCGGCGCCCCGCGCGACACCACGATCCGCTCGCTGGACTTCCTCGGCCCGCTGCTCTTCGGCGCGAGCGAGAGCGACGGCGTCTACTCCTCCCCGACCGTCGTCGGCCCCTGGACGACGAGCAACGACGGCCTGGAGGGCATCCCGGGCGCCAAGAGCGTGCGCCAGGTGAAGGTCGCCCCGACCGGCGCCCTGTACGCCGCCACGAGCGCGGGCCTGTTCACCGCGATGCCGGGCGGCGGCGCGTGGACGCCGGTCGGCCAGGGCGCCGGCCCGCGCAAGCTCAACATGGGCGGCATCCAGGCCATCATGTTCAACGACCCCAGCGGCATGGACATGACCGTGGCGGTCGCCGGCGCGGGCGGCCCGGGCGTCTACAACACCTCCGACGGCGGGGCCAACTGGGATCGCGCGGCGATGCCGACCGGCGAGAACGTCTACCACCTCACCTCGACGATCGCCGGGACGCCGATGTACGCCTCGACCGACGACGGCGTGATGGTCTCGGTGGACTTCGGCCGCTCCTGGATCCTCGTCTCCGACGGCATCCCGCCGGGCGAGACGACGCTGCGCGTCGCGATCGCGCCCGACGACCCGACGCACCTGTACGCCTCGACCTCCGGCGGCGTCTACGTCTCCGAGAACGCCGGCCTGACGTGGGAGGAGCGCGGCGGCTCCGAGGAGCAGATCCTCCCCGCGGGCGGCAAGCGCGCGTTCGTGCTCGCGCCGTCGGCGGGCGGCCAGTTCGGCCCGCAGCGCGCGATCGTCGGCACCGAGTCCGGCGCCTGGGCGACGATCGACGACGGCGAGCACTGGGGCAAGATGTCGCCCGACACCGCCGCCCCGGACACCGGCACGCCGATGGGCGACCGCGTCGTCTGGTCGCTGGGCCTCGGCTTCTCACCCCCGAGCCTGCTCGCCGGCACCTCCGGCTTCGGCGTCTTCGCCATCGCGCTGCAGCCGATCGAGGCCGGCACGGTGACGATCACGCCGTCGAGCAGCCTCAAGCCCGGCTCGGTCCTGACCGCGAACCTCAACGGCTTCGGCGGCACGCGGCCGTACTTCTTCACCTACCAGTGGAAGCGCTGCAACTCCGGCGGCTGCACGCCCGTCACGAACATCCCGGGCGCCACGAGCAGGACCTACACCGTCCCGTCCGACGACGCCGCGCTGCCCAACGTGCGCTACGCCGTGACGGTCACCGGCCGCAACCTCGTCAAGCCGGGCCCGGTCACCGTCACGTCCAGCCCGACCACGGCGGGGGTCGCCGCGCTGCCGGGCACCAGCCCGCGGCCCGCCTTCGGGAGCCTGCCGTCGCTGTCGCCCTCGTCGGGCGCGGTCCCGACGCCGGCCATCGGCCAGGAGTTCACGATCAACAACGGGAGCTGGCGCACGGAGGCCAGCGCGGTGATCCTCAACCCGCAGCCCACGTTCCGCTACCGCTGGGAGCGCTGCGACGGCGCCACCTGCGCCGACATCACAGGCGCCACGGGCCAGAAGTACACCGCGCAGCCCGACGACATCGCACGGACGATCCGCGGCTACGTCGCGGGCACGACCGCCTCGGGCTCGTCGGACTGGTGGCTGGCCGGCGCGACGAACCTCGTCGTCAACCGCAAGCCGGTGATGACCACGGCGCCGAAGGTCGTCGGCGACCCGTACATCGGCACGACGCTCAGCTCCTCGGCGGGCGGCTGGGACGGCTACGCGATGACCTACGAGCGCCGGTGGCTGCGCTGCGAGGCCGACGGCCTGGGCTGCAACCCGACGCTGCCGGTGCAGACGGGCTCGACCTACAAGCTCACCGAGGCCGACCGCGGCAAGCGCCTGGTCGTCGAGGTCACGGCGATCGGCGCCGACCCCAGCCAGCCGCGCAAGACGGTCGCGACCTCGCAGCCCAGCGGCGTCGTCACCGATCCCCCGCCCCCGCCGGCCGAGCCCGGCGCCCCGGGCGGCGGCGGCGGCGGCGGCGGTGGCGCGACGCCGGGCGGCGGCGCGACCCCCGGCGGCTCGACCCCGGACGCCACGCCGAAGGCCGTGGTGAAGCTCCCCAGGAAGCTGAAGCTCGGCGCCGTGCTGAGCGTGCCGAAGGCGTTCCCCGGCTTCACTAAGGTCAAGTACCGCTGGCTGCGCAACGGCAAGGCCGTCAAGAAGGCGACCAGGCGGACCTACAAGCTGTCGCGCAAGGACCGCGGCAAGAAGATCGCCTGCCGCATCACGCTGACCCCGGTCGCGGGCGGCAAGGCCATCACGATCACCACCAAGGCCGTGAAGGTGCCGAGGAAGCTGCGACGCTAGCGCCATGATCGACGCCCAGCAGGTCGACTTCGTCGGCTTCTTCGTCCGCGACCTGGCCGAGGCCCGCCGGTTCTACGGCGAGGTCCTCGGCCTCACGCGCGACCCGCGCAACAGCAACGACGACTTCCCGCAGTACGACGTCGGCGGCACGACGCTGCTGCTCACGAGAGCCGAGGCCGTGGGCGCGCCGTTCGCCCCCAGCCCCGGCGGCGTGGCCATCCGCGTGCCCGACGTCGCCGCCGCCCGCACGGACCTCGAGGCCCAGGGCGTGGCCTTCCGCGGCGACACGATCGACACCGGCGTCTGCCACATGGCCGTCTTCGCCGACCCCGACGGCAACACGCTGGTGCTCCACCACCGCTACGCCCCGTTCGCGGACGGCTCGACCCCGTAACCCGAGGTCCCTCGTCAGCCCTCGTCGATGGTCGCGGCCACCACGCGCCGCCGTGCGTCGAAGCGGATGTCGAGGTAGGTGGTGTCGATGGACGCCGGCCCTCCGTCACCGACCACGTACGCGAGACCGCGGGCTTGGCGTTCGCGGCCGTCCGCCGCCCAGGCCGACGCGTCGAACGC
Source organism: Solirubrobacterales bacterium (assembly GCA_016215085.1). Classification (GTDB taxonomy): domain Bacteria; phylum Actinomycetota; class Thermoleophilia; order Solirubrobacterales; family Solirubrobacteraceae; genus Baekduia. The sequence goes on from JACRMD010000118.1 coordinate 10,732, forward strand.
AAAGGACCCGCAGCTGATCGGACCATCGTCGCTTCCGCAGCCGAGCAGTGCGGTCGCCGAGGCCGTGGCTACCACCGTCGCAACGGTCCTGCGCGCCTGCAACGCCCTAGCCCGCCAGCGTCCCGATCCGGCCGATGCGCCGGCCGTCGACCGGGCAGATCCACCACGCCGCGCCGTCGAGCACCTCGGGATCGGCCATGTGGGCGTGTCCGGGACAGGCCGGGCGCGCCTCGCCCCAGGCGCCCTCCGACTCAGGGAAGACCTGCTCCTGCAGCCACCCGGCGAGGTCGACCAGCAACTCGGATGCCGGCTCGCGCAGCAGCGGCGTGTACGAGGTCACGCGATCAGGTTCGATGACGCTCAGCATCTGCTCGCGCGCGTCCCAGGCGACCCGCAGGTCGATCGGCGTCGGGAGCTGGAGGTCGGCGAGCGCGGGCTCCACCGCCTCGCGCAGCCAGTCGGGCAGCGGGTCGTGCATCGACGACAACCGTAGCCCGGGGGCCGGGCCGGCGCGGGAGGGCGCCGGCCCGGACCACGTGCGCGCCTACCGCTGCAGGTGCGAGCCGAGGCGCTCGGACCTCGACGCGCGCTGCTTGGTGGCCTTGCGCAGGCCTGCGGGCGCCCCGTACTTCTTGGGCAGCGCGTCGGCGGTGGCGTACTGGAGCGCCACCGTCGCCGCCGCGTCGGCCATCTGCTCGAACCCGGTGACGTTGAGGTTCGTGCGGGTGTCGCCGGCCTGGTGGTAGTTCTTGTCGAACGCCTCACCGGCCGTGCCGCCGAACAGCGCCACCTCGGCCTCGGTCTTCACGTCCTCCGCCCCGGAGAACAGGCCGCCCGCGGGCACCCCGTTGTCCTGGAAGGCCTTGTAGTCCGAGCGGCCGTCGAAGCCGGTCGGCGCGCTGGCCAGGTTCTGGGACTTGAAGTAGTCCACGAAGGCCTTCTCCACGTCGGCCGAGCCCGGTGCCAGGGCGGCCCCACCCGGCGGCGTCGAGTCGGAGAAGTCGCCGTCGTAGACGAACCGCGCGTGGTTGGGCGACGCGAGCATGTCGAAGTTGAGGTTCAGCCCGATCTGGCCGAACTCCGCGTCCGTCAGGCCCGCGACGTACTCGGTGGAGCCGATCAGGCCGGCCTCCTCCGCGCCCCAGAAGGCGAACCGCACCTTGTTCTTCGGCGACACGTTCAGCGCGGCCACCTGCTCGGCGAGCTCGAGCACGAAGCTCGTGCCCGACCCGTTGTCGTTGATGCCCGCGCCCTCGGCGACGCTGTCGAGGTGGGCGCCGACGACGATGGTCTTGGCCGCGTCGCCGCCCGGCGTGTCGGCCAGGACGTTGTACGACGAGCCCGGCTCGTTCTTCGTCTGGGTGACGATGCGGCCCGTCGGGGCGACGGCGGCGGCCAGCGCCTCGCCGACCGCGGCGCTCGTGCCGATCACCGGCACGTCCTCGCCGCCCGCGACCGGCCCGCCGAGCGTGCCGTTGAGCGTCTCCTCGCGGCCGGGCTGGCCCTCGTTGAAGATGATCACGCCCGAGGCGCCCGCGTCGGAGGCGTTCTTGGCCTTGTCCGCGAAGGCGCACGTGCCGCGCTTGACCAGCGCGATGTTCCCGGCCGGGAACCCGGCGAAGTCGGCGGCCTCGCAGCCCGAGGTGTTCGAGCTGGGCGGCGCGTCGTCCGGCGTCGGCGTCGTGCCGAGGTCGATGGCGGTGATCGGCTTGCCCGCCCCGGTGTCGCCCGAGCCCGAGTACTCCATCGTCACGTAGTCGTCGGGGAACGTGTACGTCGCCACCGAGCTCGTGAACTGCGGGTCGGCCTGCTCGCTGAACAGGATGAAGTTGAACCGGTCGATGCGCGGCTCGTAGCCGGCCTTGGCCAGGCGGTTGATGACGTAGGTGGCCGAGTCGTCGTAGCCCTGCGTGCCCGCCGCGCGGGTGCCGCCGTTGCGGTCGGCGGCGTCGGCCAGCGCGTTGGTGTGGGCCAGCAGCTGGTCGGCCGACATCGCGGCGCGCAGGCGCTGGTCCAGCGGGGCCAGCGGCGGCTCGGGCGTCGGCGGCGTCACCGGCGGCGTGGTGACCGGCGGCGTGGGCTTCTTGACGACGATCTGGCGCCCGAGGTAGCAGCGCGACTTGCGCCCGGCCTGCGTGACGCAGACGAGCACGCGATAGGTGCCGGAGCGGCCGGAGCTGATCCGGACCGTGAGCGAGTACCGGGTGGTGCGGCCCTTGCGGAACGCGGGCAGCGTGCGCGAGCCGGCGCGCGGCGTCGTCGGCTTGGTCGAGCTGCCGCGCACGAGGCTGACGAACACGCGCGGCGCCTTGGCGCTGCGGCGGCCGGCGTTCTTGACGGTGGTGCGCAGCGTGAACTGGCCGCCGGGGGCGATCGTCGACGGGACGCCGGTCGAGTTCGACAGGCGCAGGTCGGTGCCCTTGCGGGCGGCCTGCGCCGGTGCGGCCGGGGTGAGGCTCAGGGCCGCCGCGGAGGCGGCGACGAGGGCGAGCGGGACTCGCCTCGGGACTGCTGGCAAAGGAGGTCCTCCAGTGGGTGGGTCCTGACGACCCTCAGATACCCACCGCCAAACTTCCAGGTCCCGCGCCGGACCTACCTACGCGCGCGAGAAACGGCGCCCGGCGACGGGCGAGGCGGCCTCGTCGATGGCGGGCGCCGGCGCGGCGTCGGCCTCCAGGCGCGCGGCCTCGGCCTCGGCCGCCGCGAGCCGCTCCGGCGTCATCGCCTCGGCGTCCTCGTTCTCGGCCAGCCAGGCGGCGGCCTCGGCGGCCTGCGCGTCGTCGACGACGACCTGCTTGCCGGCCGCGTAGTACTTGTCGATCTCGGCGAAGAGCTCGTCGACGAGGCGCTCGGTCGGCACCTTCTTCAGCGGCTCGCCCTTGGAGAAGATCATCCCGGCGTCCTTGGCGCCCGTGATGCCGAAGTCCGCGTGGCGCGCCTCGCCGATGCCGTTGACCGCGCAGCCGAGGATCGAGACCTCGATGGGGTCGGCGTAGGCCTCCAGCCGGCGCTCGACCTCCATGACGACCGAGTCCATGTCGAACTGCAGCCGGCCGCAGGTCGGGCAGGCGATGAGGACCGGGCCGCGCTCGCGCAGCTTGAGCGCCTTGAGGATCTCCCAGGCGACCTTGACCTCCTCCTCGGCGTGGAAGGTCGACAGCGAGATCCGGATCGTGTCGCCGATGCCGTCGGCCAGCAGCGTGCCGAGGCCCACCGCGCTCTTCAGCGAGCCCGACCACTTCGTGCCCGCCTCGGTGACGCCGAGGTGCAGCGGGTACGGGATGCGCTCGGCCAGCAGGCGGTTGGACGCGATGGTGTTGGGCACCGACGTCGACTTCATCGACACCTTGAAGTTCGTGAAGTCCAGTCGCTCCATGAGCGCGACGGTCTCCACGGCGGCGGTGACGAGCGCCTCGACCGGGTTGGTGAACTCGAGGTCGCGCAGGTGCTTGGGCAGCGAGCCGGAGTTGACGCCGACGCGGATCGGCGTGCCGTGGCGCTTGGCGACCTCGAGCACCTCGGCGACCTTGTCGGGGCCGCCGATGTTGCCGGGGTTCAGCCGCACGCAGTGGGCGCCGGCCTCGATGGCCTTGATCGCCAGCGTGTGGTTGAAGTGGATGTCGGCGATCACCGGGATCGGCGACTCGACGACGATGGTCTTGAGCGCCTCGACGTCCTGCTCGCGCGGCACGGCGACGCGCACGATGTCGGCCCCGGCGTCGGCGACCCGGCGGATCTGGTCCATCGTGGCCTGGAGGTTGGCCGTCTCGGTCTTGGTCATCGTCTGCACCACGACGGGCGCGCCGCCCCCGATGGGGACGCCGCCGACGTGGATCTGCCGCTCCGAAGCCATGTCGATCAGTGTACGAACCGGCCTGCGGACGCGGATCGTGCGAGCCTTGCGGGCTCGTGGCCGACGTCTACGGCACCGCCCGCCCCTCGGCGCTGACCCGCGCCGCCTCGACCGCCGCCGCCCGCGCCCGCGCCCGGCGCCACGCGGAGTTCTTCCCGCGCACCGGCGCCGAGCCCGGGATGCTGGTGCTCGACGTCGGCTGCGGCGAGCTCGGGCTGCGCGGCCTGGAGCCGCGGCTGGACGTCCTCGGCCTGGACCTCGTCGACCGCCCCGAGTACCCCGGGCCGTTCCTGCAGGCCGACGCCGCCGAGCGGCTGCCGTTCGAGGACGGCGCCTTCGACCTCGTCTACTCCTCGAGCGTGGTGGAGCACGTCCCGCCCGCCCGCCGCGCGGCCTTCGCCCGCGAGCTGCTGCGGGTCGGCCGCGGCCTGTTCCTGCAGACGCCGGCGTGGTCGTTCCCGCTGGAGCCCCACGCGCTGCTGCCGTTCGCCCACTGGCTGCCCGCCGGGGCGCGCCGGCGCTACTGGCGGCTCGGCGCCCAGGGCCCGTGGGAGGACGTCCACCTGCTGCGCCGCGGCGAGGTCGAGGCGCTCTTCGGCGGCCCCGTGCTCGCCGAGCGCGTCGGCGGACTGGCGAAGTCGTGGCTGCGGATCGCCCCGGTAGGGTCGCTGCGGTGAGCAACGGGCCGGTCAACGTCCGCGACGTCGAGCGCCTCGCCGAGGACCGCCTGCAGAGCGGCCCGCTGGGCTACTACGCCGGCGGCGCGGGCGACGAGCGGACGCTGCGCGACAACGAGGCCGCCTACGCCCGGCGGCGCCTGCGGCCCCGCGTCCTGGTCGACGTCAGCGAGGTCTCGACCGCGACGACCGTCCTGGGCCAGGAGGTCGCCATGCCGGTGCTCGTGGCGCCGGTCGCGCTGCAGAAGATGGCCCACCCCGACGGCGAGCCCGGGATGGCGCGCGCGGCGGCCGACGCCGGGACGATCATGTGCGTCTCGACGCTGGCGACCTCCACCCCGCGCGAGGTCTGCGACGCGGCGCCCGGCGCGCCGCGCTGGTTCCAGGTCTACGTGCTCAAGGACCGCGCGGTCAGCCGGGCGCTGGTCGACGAGGCGGTCGACTGCGGCTACCGGGCGCTGGTGCTGACCGTCGACGCGCCGCGCGCCGGGCGCCGCGAGCGCGACCTGCGCACGGGCTTCACGGTCCCGCCGGGGATCGAGATGCCCGGGGTCACCGCCGCGGCGGGCACCAGCCAGCTGACGCCCGCGGAGTTCTTCTCGCTCGTCGACACGTCGCTGACCTGGGCCGACCTGGAGCGCCTGGCCGCGGAGTGCGACGTGCCGGTGCTCGTCAAGGGCGTCCACACCGCGCAGGACGCCCGGCTGGCCGTCGAGCACGGCGCCGCGGGCGTGATCGTCTCCAACCACGGCGGCCGCCAGCTCGACGGCGTCCCGGCGAGCCTCGACATGCTCGAGGAGGTCGTCCAGGAGGTCGGCGGCGAGGTCGAGGTGCTCGTCGACGGCGGCGTGCGGCGCGGCACCGACGTGCTCGTCGCGCTGGCGCTCGGTGCCCGCGCGGTCCTCGTCGGCCGCCCGGCGCTGTGGGGCCTGGCCTGGGACGGCGAGGCGGGCGCGCGGCGGGTGCTCGGCATGCTCCAGGAGGAGCTCGCGCTCGGGCTCACGCTCCTGGGCGCGCCCACGCCCGCGGGCGTCACGCGCGCACACGTCGCGTAGGCGCTCAAGAGCGCGCGGAGCGTGCCGAATCCCGTGGGGAGACCATGTCGTCACCCGCGCCCATCACGCTCGTCGCCTCGCTGCGCGACGCCCTGGAGGCCGCCCGCGGCGTGCGCACCCAGGAGGAGCTCGCCGCGGCGCTGGATCGCATCGCGCGCGTGGTCTCCGACAGCTGCGGCTTCGGCACCTGCGTCGTCAACGTCCACCGCCAGGCGTGGGACGACTTCGAGGCCGTCACGGTCCACGGCTCCCCCGAGGCGCGCCGCGCGCTGCTGGGCACGGCCTCGACCTGGGAGCAGTGGGGCCCGTACCTCTCCCCCCGCTTCGAGCGCCGCG
>JACRMD010000118.1:16703-26985 GCA_016215085.1 Solirubrobacterales bacterium
CCGGCGAGGTCGCGACCGACCAGGACGCGATGCCCTTCTACCGGCCTCCCGGCGAGCGCTCCGCCCACGCCGGCGCCTGGGACCCCGACGACCTGCTCGTCGTCGTCATGCGCCGCGCCAACGGCGACGTGCTCGGCGTCCTGTCGGTCGACGAGCCCGCCTCGGGCCTGCGCCCCACCGACGAGGACCTCGACCGCCTCGTCGCCGTCGCCCACGTCGCGGCGGTCGCGATCGAGCAGGCCCAGGAGGCCCAGCGCGACGCCGACCACCGCCGCGCCCTGGAGCGCCTGCTGCACGTGTCCTCCCGGATCGCCGACCAGCGCTCCCGCGGCGGCGTGCTCGACGCCGTGTGCGCCGGCATCCAGGACGCGCTCGGCTTCGAGAAGGTCGCCGTGATGCTGCCCCAGGACCGCGAGATGCTGCGCCCCGCGGCGACCGCGGGCTGGGACGCCGCCGACCCGGCGCTGACCGTCGAGCTGACGCTGTCGCAGCTGGCTCCGATCATGCAGCCGGTCCACGAGCGCCACGGCTGCTTCCTGCTCGACCACGAGGAGGCCGAGGGCCTGCTCGGCCTGCACCAGTCGCCCTACGCGTCGCGCTGCAACGGCCGCGGCCCGTACGCCTGGGAGCGCCACTGGCTGATCGTGCCGCTGCACGGCGGCGACGGCGAGCCGCGCGGGGTCATCTGGGTCGACGACCCCGCCGACCGCCTCCTGCCCGGCCGCGAGCGGCTGCAGGCGCTGCGGCTCTTCGCCGACCAGGCGGCCGCCGCGCTGGAGGCCGCCCGCGACTTCGAGGCCACCGCGCACCGCGCCGCCCACGACGCCCTGACGGGCCTCGGCAACCGCGCGACGCTGGCCGACCGGCTGCGCCACGCGCTCCAGCGCGTCAAGCGCTCCAGCGGCGCGCTGGCCGTGCTGTTCGTCGACCTCGACCGCTTCAAGGACATCAACGACACGCTCGGCCACGCCGCCGGCGACGAGCTGCTGCGCGTCATCGCCGCCCGGCTGGACGAGACGGTGCGCCCCGGGGACACCGTGGCGCGCTTCGGCGGCGACGAGTTCGTCGTGCTCTGCGAGGACCTCGCGGGGCCCGAGGACGCGCTCGAGGTGGCCGAGCGGCTGCGCACCGAGGTCGCGCGCCCGATCGCGCTGCCCTCCGGCGTCGCGCAGGTCACGGCGTCGATCGGCGTCGCCCTGCCCGACCGGCCCGACCGCAGCGCCGAGACCGTCCTGCAGGCGGCCGACCGCGCGATGTACGAGGCCAAGGCCGCGGGGCGCGACAGCGCCCGCCTGGCCACGCCCGGCGCCGGCTGGCCCTAGGGCGCCGCGTCGTCGAACAGCAGCCGCTGGTCCGGCCCCTGGCGCTCCTCGGCCAGCGCCGTGATCTGGTCGACCACGCGGCGCAGCTCGTCGACGTAGGGCTCGGCCGCCTCCCCCAGCCGGCCGCGCTCGCGCTCGAACGCCGCCGCCAGCTCGCGGTAGTAGATGCGCGTGGCGATCCCCTGGCCCTGGCGGAAGCGCGCCCACAGCGCGTCGCCGTGGGTGCGGTAGTCCAGGAGGATCGAGCGGGCGTTGTGGACCTTGTCGGCGAGCGAGACGCGCAGCGCGGCGGGCGACTTGCGCGGGAACGCGTCCACGTAGGCCTTCTTGCGCTGGTACCACGGGCGGTCGCGGTCGGCGGGGTCGACGGCGTCGCTGTTGTCGAGCACGATCGCCGCGACGGCCGGCCCGAAGGCCTCCTCGATCTGCGCCAGCGCCTCGCGGCCGCCGCCGTCCTCGACGACGTCGTGCAGGAGCGCGGCGATCGCCTCGTCCTCGTCGCCGTGCATCTCGAGCACCAGCGATGCGGCGGCCAGCAGGTGCGCCGTGTAGGGCACCGGCGTGCCCTTGCGCAGCTGGCGAGCGTGGTGGCGGGTGGCGAAGTGCAGCGCGGCGTCGAAGCGCTCGGTCAGCAGCGGCGTGTCGGTGAACGACTCGGTCATCGTGGCCGCCCACACGCTAGTTGCGATGGACACGTGGGTGGAGGATCATGTGCTTGAGGGATCGCACATGGACACCGCCCAGCTCCTGCTCACCACGCTCGGGATCGCCATCGTCGCCTTCATGGTGCTGGCGGTGCTGAGCGGCGCGTGGTTCGGCACGTGGTGCGGCTCCGGTCGGCACGAGAACGACCCGGGCTTCCCGGGCGCCAAGCCGCCGCTGTAGTCACCCGCGCGACCGGCCCGCTCAAGCCGCCGCCGGCGGCGACGACCCCGTGGGCGTGCGCCCATCCGCCACGTGCGCATCAACGTCCGCTGGGACGTCCTGCGCGACCCGGCGGCGTCGGCCGCGCTCGACGCCTGGCTGGCGGCCGCCCGCGGCGCCGGCGCCCGGCCGCTGGTGACGTTCGACCGGTCGCCGCGGCGGCCCTCGTACAACCCGTCGCCCGCGCAGCTCGCCGGCGCGCTGCGCGGCAGCCGCGCGCGCCACCCGTTCGTCCGCGAGTTCTCGACGTGGAACGAGGCGAACATCAACAAGCGCCCGCAGACCGTCGCCCGCTGGTACCTGGCGCTGCGCCGCGCCTGCCCGTCGTGCACGATCCTCGGCGCCGACCTCCTCGACCGCGCCAACGCCGGCAGCTGGGCGCGGCGCTTCGTGCGCGCCGCGCGCCGCACGCCCGCGGTCTGGGGCCTGCACAACTACATCGACGCCGACCGGATGAGCACGAAGGCGACGCGCTCGCTCCTGCGCGCGGTCGGCGGCCGGATCTGGTTCACCGAGACCGGTGGCATCGTGCGCCGCAGCAACGGCAGCGCGGTCCGCTTCCCCACCGGCGTCTCGCGCGCGGCGAAGGTCACGCGCTTCATCTTCGACCGGCTCGCGCGGCTCAGCCCGCGCATCCAGCGCGTGTACCTGTACCACTGGGACACCGGCGAGCAGGGCGGCCCGACCTGGGACTCGGGCTTCGTCGGCCCCGACGGCCGCGCCCGCCCCGCGCTCGAGGTGCTGCGCCGCGTCCTCGGCCGATGAGTGCAACGAAAGCCGGAACGGTTCCGGCTTTCGTTACGTTCGCGCTGCGGCCCGGCTGCCGGCGACGCCGCTAGGCCTCGCCGCGCGCAGCGCGCGGCGAGGGACCCGGGATGAGCCCGAGCACGAGCGCCCCGGCCGCGATCCCGGCCACGGTCGCGGCAGGCCCGCGGCCACGACCGGCGTGCCGGCGAGCGCGAGGACGAGACGTGCGGCGCGGGGCATGCGGCGGGCACCGTACCCGCTAGGGCGCGTGGCTCCTGGCGTCCTGGCCCTCGAGCAGCGCCATGCCAACGACGAGGGCGGCAACGATCAGGACCGCCGCGGCGAGCGCGAGGCGCGGCCGGTGCCGCAGCGGCGCGACGACGAGCGCGGTCAGCAGCGTCGGACCGAGGGTCAGCGAGAGCCACGGCCGCCCGGCGTCGATCGTGTCGCACGTGCCCGCCCGCGGCATCCCGTCCTGGGGCGGGAACATGCCGTGGCAGAGGCTGTGGACGTTGATCGCCGTGTACGCCGCCAGGGCGCCCATCGCGAGCACGAGGACCGCGACGAAGCCCCAGGCCGCCTGCGCGGCGGTCGGCTCGCCCTTCAGCGCCGGCGGCACGTCGAGACGTCAGCGATCGTCACGGCCATGCGCGCCGATCCTCGCAGATCGCGCCGATGCTCCCGCTCAGGCCGACGCCGGCGCCGGGGGCGCCCGGCGGACCAGCCGCCACGTGAGCCAGAGGCCGAGCGCGAAGAGCGGCACGCCCATCGCGGTCCGCGCGACGCCCAGGGCGACCACCGCGCTGACGAGGTACAGCGGCAGCTGCACGAGCAGCCGCAGGAGGAAGACGCCCGCCCACAGCCACGTGGCCTGGACGAAGGCCCGCACGCGCGCGGGGTCCTCGCGCCAGCCCGGGCCCTCGCCGTCCAGGCGCGTCCAGATCTCGCCGACCAGCGGGCGCCGCACCGCCAAGGACACCAGGAACGCCGCCGCGTACGCCGCGTTGGCGAGCAGGCCGGGCAGGAAGAAGTTCTCCGCCCTGCCGGACTTCGCCGCGACGAACGCCGCGAAGGCCACGCCGACCAGGCCCGAGAGCGCGTGGCGCGGCGTCTCGCGCCGCGCGAGGCGCAGCACCGAGAGCACGAGCGCCAGCCCGACGGCGACGCCCGCCGAGACGTTCGTGTCCGAGCCCGACACGGCATAGGCGACGACGAACGCGACCGCCGGCAGCGTCGTCTCGGCCAGGCCGAGCGGGCCGCCGACGGCCTCGACGATGCCCTCGCCGCTGGGCGGCGGGACGTGCCGGGTCTCGCGATGCTCGTGCTCGGTCAGGAGTACATCGTGGCGATCTGCTCGCCGTACTTCTCCGCGATCGGCTTGCGCTTGAGCTTCATCGTCGGCGTGAGCTCGTCGCCGCCGGGCAGCCAGTCGCCCTGGACGATCGTGAACTTCTTGATCTGCTCGACCCGTGCGAGCTTCGCGTTGGCCGCCTCGATCGCCTCCTCGACGGCCGCGCGCACGTCGTCGCGCTGGGCCAGCGACTCCAGCGACGTGTCCTCGATCCCGCGCTGCTGCGCCCACGCCGGGGCGAAGTCCGCGTCGAGCACCACGAGGGCCGTGTTGTAGGGCTTGGCGTCGCCGATCACGACCGCATTGCCGATGAGCGGCGACGAGGACTTGACGGTGGCCTCGATGTTCGCGGGCGACATGTTCTTGCCGGCCGCGTTGATGATGATCTCCTTCTTGCGGTCGACGATCTTGACGTAGCCGTCCTCGTCGATCTGCGCGATGTCGCCCGTGTGCAGCCAGCCGTCGTCGTCGAGCGCCTCGGCGGTCTTGTCGGGCAGGTTGCGGTAGCCGAGCATCACGACCTCGGAGCGCACCAGCAGCTCGCCGTCCTCGCCGAGCTTGACCTCGACGCCCGGCGACGGCGGCCCGACCGTCCCGATCTTGATGCGGTCGGGCGGGTTGACGCAGCCCGCGCCGCAGGTCTCGCTCATCCCCCACAGCTCGGCCAGCGGCAGCCCGATGGCGTGGAAGAACTCGAGCACCTCGACCGGCGTCGGCGCGGCGCCGACGTTGATGGCGAGCACCTGATCGAGGCCCAGCATCGCGCGCCACTTCGAGAAGTACGCCTCGTCGGCGGCGGCGACCTCGGCGGCGAGGTCGGCGGGGACCTCCTCGCCGGCCTGCTCGAGCTGCACCTTGCGCCGGCCGGCCTCGACCGCCTTGCGGGCGCCCTCGTCGGCGGCGAGCATGCCCTCCAGGCCGCTCTTGAGCTTCTCCCAGATGCGCGGCACCGCGAAGAACCACTGCGGGCGGACCTCGGGCAGGTAGCCGAGGACCTCACGCGGGTTCGGGCACGAGGTGATCTGGAAGCCGAAGACGATCGGCAGGTAGTGGTGCGCGGCGCGCTCGGCGATGTGCGCGCTGGGCAGCCACGAGATGACCCGCGAGCCCTCGGGGAAGTCGATCATCTCCTCGATCGCCGAGACCGCCGAGAGCAGGTTGCGGTGCGAGAGCTGGACGCCCTTCGGCGGCCCGGTCGTGCCCGAGGTGTAGATGAGCGTCAGCACGTCGTTGGGCTGCAGCGCGGCGACCGAGGCCTCCGGATCGAAGCCGTCCGCGCGGCCCATGACGTCCTCGATCGCCGTCGTGCCCTCGCGGCCCTCGCCGTCGACGACCACGACGTGCTCGAGGTCGGGCAGCGACTTGCGCGCCTCGAGCACGTTGTCGAGGAACTCGGGCTCGGTGACGATCACGCGCGCGCCCGCGTCCTGGACCACGTACTGGATCTGCTCGGGCGTGTACTGCATGTAGATCGAGAACGGCGTCGCGCCGACCGTCATCGCCGCGATGTCGGCCAGGTGGAACTCCGGCCGGTTGGAGAGCATCAGCGCGACCGCGTCGCCGCGCTTGACGCCCAGCGCCGCCAGGCCGCCGGCCAGCGCGTCGACCTTCTCGCGCAGCTCGGCCCACGTCCACGACACGGCGTCGCCCTTGGTGCGGACCGCGACCTCGGCGGCGCGCTGGCTCGCCGTGATCCGGAACGCCTCGGCGATCGTCGCGGCGTCCACCGCGCGCTTGGGCGTCGTGCTGCTCTCCATCCTCAGTTCCTCCTCGTAGCCCTCGACCGGGCGTTGAGGCTACCTGAGTTGGAAGCCCTCGCCACGCAGGCGGTCGATGTCGTTGGTCAGTCCGATGGCGAACAACATGATCACGAGCACGAACCCGACCACGGAGGCCTGCTCCATCACGCGGAACGGGATGGCGCGCCCGCGCACCTTCTCGGCCACGGCCCAGAAGATGTGGCCGCCGTCCAGCGGCAGGAACGGGAAGAGGTTCACGATCGCCAGCGACAGCGAGATGATCGCCAGCAGCGTGATCGCCTGGACGATCTGGTCCTCCTGGAAGGACTGCTGGACGACCTTGGTCGAGCCGACGACGCCCGAGACCTCCTTGCGCGCCTCGCTGTCATAGAAGATCCGCGCGATCGCCGAGACCGTGCCGGTGGTGATCCGCCACATGCCGGTGACCGAGTCGCCCACCGCCTCCCCGGGCGGCACGGTGACGTAGTGCGTGTCGAACTGGAAGCCGAGCAGCGTCCGCTCGACCGCGGCGTTGTAGCGCGGGTACGCCTCGACCACCTGGGCGCGCCCGTCGCGCAGGATGGTGATCTTCGCGGGCGTCGTGGCCTTGCAGCCGTCCTTCGGCGTGCCCTTGCACGTGTGCGAGCCGATCGCCTCGCGCAACGTGGCGGCGTCGCCCTGCTTGCCGTCGACCGCGACGATCCGGTCGCCGAGCCGCAGCACCTGCGCCGCCGGCTCGCCCTTGTTGATGACCGCGACCTCGGTGGTCGGCTCGGACTGGCCCTTGAAGACGAAGAGCCCCCAGATGATCACGAAGGCCAGCAGCACGTTGACCAGCGGGCCGGCCGCGATGACGACGACGCGCTTCCACACCGGCTGGCGGTAGTAGGAGCGGTGCGCGACCTCCGGCGGGACCTCCTCGTTGGGGTTCATCCCGGTGATGCGGACGTAGCCGCCCAGCGGGATGGCGCCGATGCCGTACTCGGTCTCGCCGCGGCGGACCTTGAACAGCAGCGGCGGGAAGAAGAGGGCGAAGCGCTCGACGCGCATGCCGACGGCCTTGGCCGCGGCGAAGTGGCCGGCCTCGTGCAGGACGATCAGGACGCAGAAGCCCGCGATGGCCAGGAACCAGCTCACGACGTCACCTCGCTCCGGGACCGGCGCCGGTTGGTGAGGGCCACGCAGGGCCTCACGCGTGCACCGCGACCTGCTCGGCGGCGACCGCGCGGGCCTCGCGGTCGGCCTCGTAGAGCGACTCGAAGGCGCGGACGGGCTGCGCGGGCAGCGCCTCGAGCGTCGCCTCGATCACCGCCGCGATGCCCAGGAACGGCAGCCGGCCGCCGAGGAAGGCGTGGACGGCGACCTCGTTGGCGGCGTTGAGCACGCACGGCGCGGTGCCGCCGGCGACCGCCGCCTCGCGCGCCAGGCGCAGGCACGGGAACGCCTCGTCGTCGACGGGCTCGAAGGTGAGGCTGCCGACCTCGGCGAGGTCGAGCGTGCGGACGGGGACGTCGACGCGATCGGGCTCGTGCAGGGCGTAGGCGATCGGCACGCGCATGTCCGGATGGCCGAGGTGGGCCAGCGTCGCGCCGTCGCACAGGTTCACGAGCGCGTGGACGATCGACTGCGGGTGCACGACGACCTTGATGCGGTCGTAGGGCGTCCCGAAGAGGTGGTGGGCCTCGATGACCTCGAGGCCCTTGTTCATCAACGTGGCCGAGTCGATGGTGATCTTGCCGCCCATCGCCCACGTCGGGTGGTTGAGCGCCTCCTCGACGGTGACGTCCTCCAGCTCGGCGCGCGCGCGCCCGCGGAACGGTCCGCCGCTGGCGGTGATCACGAGCTGCTCGACGGTGCCCGGCCGCTCGTGGGCGATGAGCTGGTGCAGCGCGGAGTGCTCGGAGTCGACGGGGATGATCCGCGCGCCGGTGGCCTCCGCCAGCTGCATCACCAGCTCGCCGCCGACGACCAGCGACTCCTTGTTGGCCAGCGCGAGGTCGATGCCCTCCCCCAGCGTGGCGACCGTCGGGCCGAGGCCGGCGGAGCCGACGAGCGCGTTGAGGACGAGGTCGGCGCCGGACTCGAGGACGAGGCGGACCAGGCCCTCGGCGCCGACGAGCACCTCGCCGTCGGTCCAGGCCTCGGCGGCGCGGGCGGCGGCGTCGGGGTCGCCGAGCGCGATGCGGGTCACGCCGGTCTCGCGGGCCTGCCGGACCAGGGGCTCCCACTGCGAGCCGGCGCTGAGGCCGACGACCTCGAGGTCGGGCGCGCGGGAGACGACGTCCAGGGCCTGCGTGCCGATGGACCCGGTCGAGCCCAGGATGAGGAGACGGCGGGGCATGCGCTCGACAGGGTACGGCGCCGGACCTCAACGTCAGGTCAAGACCGTGGTGTGGACGCCTCACCGATCTCCGCCGCCCGATGGTCTACCTTTCCGCGGCCCGATGTCGCGCTTCCTGCTGGTTTCGCTGCTCCTGCTCGTCCTCGCCGCCCCCGCGGCCGGGGAGGCACCGCCCGCCGAGCCCGACTACGGGCCGGTGGTCGCCGGCCCGGTCGAGGACGTCACCCTGCACGCCAAGGACCAGCGCGGCCAGCTGTGCGTGACCGTGAGCTCGCCCGCCCCGGCCGACGAGCGCGAGTTCGGCGACCGCGCCTCGACGCAATGCGGGGCGATTCCCCTGTTCCCGGGCGACGTCAAGGTCGAGGAGCACACCGCCCCCGACGGCGAGCGCGCGTGGCCGTACCTCGTCGTCCCGCCGGACGTGCTCGCCGTCGAGTTCGTCGACGCCCGCGGCGCGACGGTCCGCGCGACCACGTCGGCGGGCGAGGCGTACCGGGGGCGGGTCGCCGGGAGGGTGCGCTTCGCGCTGCTGCCGAGCGTCCCCGTCGTCCGGTCGGGCGACGAGCGGCGCACCTGGACCGAGGCGCGGCTCCTCGGCGAGGGCGACCGCCTGCTGGGCGTGCTGCGCGAGAGCGACGGCCCCGTCGACGTGCCGTCACGGGTCGTCACCACCCTGCGCGGCGCGGGCCGGACGTGGCCGGTCCGCGTGCTCGGCCGGCAGGCGCTCGCCCCCACCACGCTCGACCCCGGGCGGACCGCCGGCGACCTGTGCCTCCTGCTCGGCGCGAGGTTCAGCGTCAGCCAGTGCCTGCCGCGGCAGCTCCGCGACCCGGCGCTCATCCCGGCCATCGAGCCCGCGTGCGCCGCGCGCCCGGTCACGATCGTCTCGGGTCTGGCCGGGCCCGCGGCCCGGGCCGTGAGCGTCCTGGGCACCGACGGCCGGCGCCGCACGCTGCGGCTCCATGCGCTGCCGCCCGCTCTTGGCCCCCTCCGGGTCGTCGCCGGCGTGCTGCCGGCCGATGTCGGCGTGCGGGCGATGGCGGTCCGGACCGCCGCGGGCACGCGCACGCTCCGGTTCGCGCTGCCGCCCGCCTCGCTCGCCTGCCGCGAGGACGACGACCCGCTGTCCGCCATGCTCACGAGCCCGACCTTCGATCTGCTCTACGAGCGGCCGGACGCCGAGCCGCGCCTGATCGTCGAAGACCGCGGGGGGCTGCTGTGCGTGGGCGCGGGCGCGATCCGCGAGGGCAGCCTCGACTGCCTGCCCTGGTGGCCGACGCGGTCGGAGCCGGGCCTCGCGTTCGTCGCCTCGGGCTTCGCCGGCGGGGCGGTGCTGCCGACGACCACGAGCGTCGAGGTCGAGCTGGCCGACGGCCGCCGCGTGCGGGGTCCCGCCACCGCCGACGCCGCGGGCTACGCCGGCGCCTACCGCGGCCAGGTCCGCTTCTTCGCGCTGCGCCTGCCGCCGCGGGCGACGGTCGTCGCCGCACGCGCGTTCACCGGCGCTCGGGCCGTGAAGCTCCCGGTGCTGGCGCCGAACGTCGTCCACGGCCCGGTGCGCCGCCTCCTCCGCTCGCCCTCGGCGCCGGTCGTGCTCTCGCAGGCACGGCTCGCGGTGCCCGGGGCCGGCCTGGGGGTCGCGTGCTACGCGCTGACGGCGCCGGGCGCTCCGGTCTCCCGCGAGCGCTGCGGTGTCGCCGACGCCGCCGGCATCACGGTGACGGCCCTGTGCGCGCCGCGCCGCCTCGTCCTCAGCGGCATCGCGCCGCGGCGAGCCACGGCCGTCGAGGCGGTGCTCGACGACGGGCGGACGCTGCGCACCCGGCCCGGCCCGGCGGCCGGCGGCGGCCGCGCGTTC
>JACRMD010000119.1 GCA_016215085.1 Solirubrobacterales bacterium
CGTTCGCGGGGTGGTACACGGCGCAGGTGGACGGCGACTTCGTCGTCTTCCTGATCGGCATGCGCATCAACAAGCTCCGGAAGGTGCGCGAGTGGTGGCCGGTCTTCGTCGCGATGCCCAAGATGATCAAGGAGCTCGAGGCGCACCCGGAGACGGGCTTCCTCGGCCACCGGCAGTGCTGGAGCTCGCCGATCGCGCCGACGATGGTCCAGTACTGGCGCAGCTTCGAGGACCTCGAGCGCTTCGCGCGCAGCCCGGAGTTCGCGCACCTCGACCCTTGGAAGGCGTTCCGGGCGCTGACGGCTGACGACGGCGATGTGGGGATCTGGCACGAGACCTACAAGGTGCGCGCCGGGGAGTACGAGGCCATCTACGGGAACATGCCGCTGACCGGGCTGGCCGCGGCCGGCGAGCACGCGACGCTCGGCTCGACCTCGCGCGCGTCGGAGCGCATCGGCGCAGCGGTCTGATCAGACGCAACGAAAGCCGGAACTCTTCCGGGTTTCGTTGCGTTCGCCTGCCGGGCCTCAGGGGACGAGCAGCATCGCCGGGTCCGCGTAGGGCGCGAGGTTGCGCAGCGCGGGGTCGGCGGCGGCGCCGGCGGCGAGCGCGCGGTCCAGCGCCGCGAGGTGGGCGCTCACGCGCTCGCGGGGGTACGGGCCGGCGATGTCGCGGGTCACCAGGAAGGCCCAGTCGCTGCTCTGCAGCGCCAGCAGCTCGCGCACCGCGCGCGGGCCGGCGGCCGGCCCGGCGGCGACGACGCGCAGCTCCGCGTCGCGGGCGGCGAAGGCGACGTCGGCCACCTGCGGGCCGTCCCAGGTCCACAGCGTGCGCGGCTCGCCCCACGTCGTCGGCGGCAGGCCCGCAGGCGCGGCGGCGGGCTCGACGCCCGCGAGCGCGTCGTCGAGCGGGGCGATCTCCAGGCCCTGGCGCTGCGCCTCGACGAGCACGGCGGCCAGCCAGTCCAGGCCCTCGTACCAGTGGTGGCCGAGCAGCTCGGTGTCCAGCGCGCAGACCGCGAGCCCGCCGCCGGCGACGCGCTCGCGCGTGCGGGCGACGAAGTCCGCCGCGTCGGCCCGCGCCTGCTCCAGCGCGCGGTCGCGGTCGTAGACGGCGCCGTCGTTGGCCCACGGGTTGTGGTGGTGGAGGGTGCGCCGGTGCGAGTCGCGGTAGGCCGCCCGCGACGGGTAGCCGCCCGGGCTCCACACGAGCTCGATCGTCCGCCGGTCGATCGGCACCAGCAGCGGGCCGGCGTCGCTGCGCAGCGGCCGCAGGAGGTCGTCGTGGACGTCGGTGAGGTCAACGCACACCGCGTGCACGCCGGCCTCCTCCAGCAGCGGGTCCAGCCACGGCGCGTGGGCGCACTCGGGCAGCCACAGGCCGCCGCGCCACGGCGCGCCGCCGGCCGCCTCCACGCGGGCGCGGTGCGCCTCGATCCCCGCGCGCAGCTGCAGCCGCACGCCGCCGTCGGTCGCCACGAGCGGGAGCACGGCGTGCGTCGCGCTGCTCGTCCACGCGGCGTGGCGCAGCAGGCCGCGGGCCAGCCCGCCCTCCCCCAGCCGCTCGAGCCGGTCGGCCGCGCGGGCGTAGTCGTGCGCGGCGCGCTCGACCTCGGCGGCCAGCGCCGGCTGCCCCGAGGAGCGGCAGCCCTCGGCGTCCAGCGCGTGGGTCGTCGCGCGCAGGTCGCGCAGGAAGTGCAGGAGCCGCAGGTGCGTGCCCGGCGCCTCGAGCTGGTCGCAGAGGACCGGCGTCAGCGAGAGCGTGACCGGCGCGCCCTGGTCGAGCAGCTCGAGCAGCGGCACGTAGACCGTCGCCGACGCCTCCCACAGCCACTCCTCGCCGAACGGCCACGTCCCGAAGCCCTCCACGTACGGCATGTGCGTGTGGAGGACGATCGCGAGCCGGCCGTCGGGCACTGGACGCTCCTACGGCCGGCAGACCGCGACGAAGTCGAGCGCCCTGGCCAGCGGGCGCTCGTCGGTGAGCACGAAGTCCGACGTCGAGATGGCCGGCGTGAACCAGTCGTAGAAGCGCTTGGTGATGCCGAGCCTCGCGTGGACGTCGTCCCAGCGGAGCTTCTCGATCGCCATCTGGTGCACGGCGAGCTTGCGCGCGTGGAACAGCCCGAGCACCCGCACGTCGGCGAAGTGCGCGCGGCAGAGCTCCTCGAACTCCTCGGGGCGGTACTCCTTGACGTGCCACGGGTTGCCCGACTTCTCGGCGCCCTCGGGCGCGAGCGTCAGGACGTTGGGCGTCGAGACGAAGACGACCGGCTGCGCGGACCCCGACACGATGGACTTGAAGTGCTCGAGCACCTCGTCGGGGTTCTGGACGTGCTCGATCGTCTGCAGGAACACGACCGCGTCGGCCGGCTCGGCGAACGTCTCGACCAGGTCGCGCGCGAAGCGCAGGTTGTCGCGGACGTAGCGCAGCCGCGCGTGCTCGTGGGCCTCGGGGTTGGCGTCGACGCCGACGACCTCCGCCGCGGCCTGGGCCAGCTCGGCCGAGCCGTAGCCCTCGCCGCACGCCATGTCCACCACCTTGAGGCCGCCGACGCGCGCGCGGATCCACCGGTAGACCACCAGGTGGCGCTGGAACCAGTAGTTCTCCTCCGGGACGTCGGGGAGCGTGCGCTCGCCGGTCAGCGCCAGGGGCGGGACGCCCTCGGGCTGGTCGCGCTGGAGGTAGAGCTGCGGCTGCTCGGTCTGCTCGGCCACGGGGCCGGGGACCGTAGCGGCTAGGAGGCCCGCAGCGTCACCTGGTGGGCCAGCGCGGGGGCCAGCGGGCCAGGGCGCACGAGCGCGGTCGCGGGGATGGCCGCCCCGGCGCGCAGCCACGCGCGGGTGCGCGCGCCGAGGTGCACGAGCGCCCGCGTGCGGCTCTTGGGCGCCAGCACCAGGCGCGCGCGGCCGAGCACGCGGCCACCGGCGACGAGCCGCACGCGGACGTCCCCGCACGGGGTGAGCGCCTTGAAGCACAGGACGTCGCCGAGGTCGGCGACGCCGCCGGCGCGGACCCGCACGACGTCCTGGCCCACGAAGTCCAGCCGCCGCACCGTCCAGCGGATCGCGACGCCGAGGACCTCGAGCAGCTCCTCCTGTGCCTGGGGCGCGGCGAGGACCCGCAGCTCGGCCACGGCGCGCCGCTGCACCCCGCCGCGGGTCGCCGTCACCACGACCGCGTAGGCCCCGGGGGCGGCGTCCGCCGGTACGGCGACGCGGACGAGCACGTCGTGGATGCCGTCGCCGGCCAGCGGCGGCCCGGCCCCGGAGACGACCGCGCCGGGCAGGTCGCCGGCGGCGGCGAGCGCCCACGTCCCGTCGCCGACGACGCGCAGCGCGAACGGCACCGCCACCTCGTCGCCGGCGTGCGCCAGCACCGTCGCCCCGGCGCCGCGGACGTCGCGCAGCGCGACCGCGCCCTCGGCCACCGGCACGCAGCCGGCGTCGCCGCCGCAGTCCTGCACGGCCCACGGCAGCCGCGCCGGGTCGGGCAGGCCACCGGGGCCGCGCGGGAAGACGACGTCGGCGACCACCGTCCACGGGCCGGCGCCCGCGTCCGGGGCGGCGAACCGGCGCCAGCCGCCGGGCGGCGCGCCCGTGGCCGGCGCCAGCGCGACGTCGCGTTCCGCGGCCACGGCGTGCACGCGGGAGACCTCCCCGGCGACGCGCAGCGCGACGTCCGGACGGCCCTCCACCGGGATGGACATCCGGACCGCGTCGCCGGTGCCGTCCAGCTGCTCGGCGACGACCGCCGGCGAGCCGTCCGCGCCGGCGCCGGGCGCGGCGGCGCCGAGCGCGACGGCGACCGCGAAGGCCGCGGCGATGTGACGACCGGCCATCGTGAAGGAACGCACGAGCGGGGCCGGAACGGTCGCGTTCGCACTACCATCCGGCGCCTCATGAGCCCTGCTCCCGCCACCGCGGAGGAGATCCGCGACGTCAACACCCGGTACCACGACGGCGCCGCCGACGGCTACGACGCCAAGTGGGGCATCGACTTCGGCGAGATCGGCCGCACGCAGGTGCTGGGCAAGCTGCGCAAGGCGCTGGGCGGCGACCTGCGGCACTTCGGCGGCTCGCTGGAGATCGGCGCGGGCACCGGCTACTTCTCGCTGAACCTCCTGCAGGCCGGCGTCGTCGGCGAGGCGACGTGCACCGACATCGCCCCCGGCATGGTCGCCCGCTGCGAGGCCAACGCGCAGCGGCTCGGCCTCGACGTCACCGCCCGCGTCGCCGACGCCGAGGCGCTGCCGTTCCCCGACGAGAGCTTCGACCTCGTGCTCGGCCACGCGGTCCTGCACCACCTTCCCGACCTCGACCAGGCGTGGTCGGAGTTCCGCCGCGTGCTCCGGCCCGGCGGCGTGGCGGTGTTCGCCGGGGAGCCCTCGCGTCACGGCGACCGCATCGCCAACGTGCCCAAGCGGCTGGCCGCCCGGCTGGCGCCCGCGTGGCGCGCCGCGCTGCGCGCCCGCCCTGCCGACGAGGGCCACCAGGACGGCGGCGCCGAGAACCACCAGCTCGAGTCGATGGTCGACGTCCACGCCTTCGACCCCGGCGCGCTGGGCGCCGCGCCGCGCGCCGCCGGCTTCGAGGACGTCAGGGTCCGCGGCGAGGAGCTGCTGGCCAACTGGTTCGGCTGGGCCAACCGCGGCCTCGAGGCGACCGCCGACCCGGAGACCGTCCCGATGGCGTGGAAGCTGTACGCCTACCACGGCTACGTCGGGCTGCAGCAGGTCGACCGCGTGCTGCTCGAGCCGCGCCTGCCGCCGGCGATCTTCTACAACCTGATGGTCAGCGCGCGGAAGCCCGCCTGACCGCCTCGACGACCATCCCCATGTCCGCGTCGCCCAGGCCGTCCTCGGCGGCCCGCGCGTAGCGCGTCCGCAGCGCCGGCGCCAGCGCCGGGTGCAGCTCGTGGCGCTCGGCCGCCTCGAGCACCAGGTCGAGGTCCTTGAGCGCGAGCCCGAGCGGGAAGGCGACGGGCAGCTCACCCTCGATCATCCCGGGCCCCTTGAGCTTGGCGTAGCCGATGTCCAGGGCCCCGCCCTCGATGCCGTCGAGGAACAGCCGCGGGTCGACGTCGAGCCCCTCGGCCAGCGCGATCGTCTCGGCCAGCGCGCCGGTGACGGCCAGCACCCAGTGGTTGAGCACGAGCTTCAGCCGCGTGGCCTCGCCCGCCTCCCCGAGGCGCATCGTGCGCGAGCCGACCGCGTCGAACAGCGGGGCGCACCGGTCGACCGCGTCGGCCGGGCCGGCCGCCAGCACCACCAGCTGCCCCTGCTCCGCCGGCCCCTTCGTGCCGAGCACCGGGCCGTCGACGTAGGCGAGCCCCTGCCGCTGCGCGAGGAGGGCGAGCCGCTCGGTCGCCGCGATGCCGACCGTCGAGGCCTGCCACCAGGTCGTGTCGCGCGGCGCGGCCTGCCCGATCACGTCCTCGACCACGCCGCCGTCGGTGAGCATCGTCACGACGACCTCGGCGCCGTCGACGGCCTCGGCCGGCGAGTCCGCGACCCGCGCCCCGAGGCCCTCGGCCTTCTCCCGCGTGCGGTTCCAGGCCGCCACCTCGTGGCCTGCGTCGGCCAGGTGGCGCGCCATCGGCGCGCCCATGATGCCCGTGCCCAGGAACCCGATGCGCATGGTGCGGGCCCTACCCGGCGCGCAGCGCGAGGTAGCGGGCCCGCGCGGCGAACGTCTCGCGCAGCTCGCCGGTGACCTCCTCGAGGAACTCCTCGCGGTAGGTCGCGTCGACGAGCACGGAGATGGCGTAGTACAACCCGCTGAGCGACGCGATCGCCACCGCGACGCGCAGCAGCTCGGACGTCAGCCGGACGTCGACGCCCAGGACGGTGACCGCCGCGACCTCGTGGCCCGGCTGCCCGAGCCAGGCGTCGAGGACGCCGGCGTCGATGACCAGCAGCCCGAAGGCGACGAAGAAGAGCCCGACGCCGAGGCTGACGACCAGCACCTGCAGCGCCTGGCTGACGAACAGCACCAGGCCGACGTTGACGCGCTGCAGCCGCCGCAGCCACGGGCCCTCGCCGACCTCCGCCTCCAGCGCGGCGACCTCGCGCGGCAGCCGCGCCGCGACGAACGCCGTGCCGACGACCACGAGCAGCCCCGCGGCCGCGGCCAGCGTGCCGTCCTCCATCTCGGCGAACACCTGCCACATCTCGGTGGTGAGGAACAGGACGACGGCGAAGAGCAGCAGGAGTGGCAGCGCCCGGGCGACGAGCAGCAGCGACGCGGCGAGCTGGCCGAGCAGGCGCGCGGCGGCCCAGCGGACGATCGACAGCAGCCCGAACCCGACCACGCCCCAGACGAGCAGGAGCAGCACCGCGTTGCCCGCCGCCGTGACCAGCGCGCTGGTGAGCTGGCCGTTGAACACCACAGGCAGGAGCGCGGGCACGACGACGAAGCCGGAGAGCTCCGGCGCGTCGAGCCGCTCGGGGCGGGCGAGCGCCGGGCGCCGGCGCAGCCGGTTGACGGCCGCCAGGCCGGCGAACAGGAACAGCAGCGCTCCGGCGAGCGTCGCGACGTTGGCCCAGACCGACCAGTCGAGGTCGACGGCGCCCAGCAGCTCGGCGAACGCGACGAGCGCCAGCAGCGGGAACGCGCGCGTGAAGACGTCCTCCTGGGCGGAGTAGCCCTCGATGAGCAGCGGCAGCCCGGCGCGGCGGAAGCGCCGCTCGTAGGCCGCAAGCTCGTCCATGGCCGCCGATCCCACCAGCGGCGGCGGACGTCAGCGCCGCAGCGCGCGCTCCAGGAACGCCTCGACGCGCATCCCGTAGGCGGCCGGGTGCTCGCGCAGGGCCTCGGTGTGGCCCGCGTCGGGCACGTCCCAGACCGCCGCGCGGGCGCCGATCCGCTCCCGGTAGGCCTCGGCGTAGTCGTGCTCGTGCCGGGCGCCCGAGGCGACGAGCAGGACGGGGGCGCGGATGTGGGCGGCGACGTCGCGCAGCGGCGCCGGCTCGTCGTCGCCGGACAGCAGCTCGGTGGCGCGCATCGCGGCCCACGTGACGCCGACCTCCGCGCCCGAGCTCACGAGCCGCTGGTCGGCGGTGGTCGAGCCGCCCGCGCCGTCGGCGACGACCGCCCGCAGCGGCACCCCGCTGGCGGCCGCCCGCAGCGCCTCCTCGGCGCCCATCGAGAGGCCCAGCGCGGCGACGTCGCGGATGCCCATCGCCCGCATCGCGGCGACGGCCCCGGCCACGTCGTCGGCGCCCGCCCACCCCAGCGCGTTGGCGTCGCCGCCGCTCTGGCCGTGACCGCGCGCGTCGATCGCCAGGACCGCGAAGCCCGCGCCGGCGAGCATCCGGACGTGCTCGAGCGCGTCGGCGCGGGTGCCGTGCGAGCCGTGGAGCACCACGACGCCGGCATCCCGGCGGCCGGGGACGTACCAGCCGGCGAGGCGCACGCCGTCGCGCGCGCGGACCGTGACGTCGTGCGCGTCGGGCAGCCGCAGGGACGCGGCGGGCGGCGACGCGGCGTCGTCGGCGTTGACCACGAGGCCGGCCAGGACGGCCGGCAGCACGACGAACTGCAGCGTCAGCAGCGCGACCGGGACGGCGACCAGCCACGCGCGCCACGTGCGCCCGCGCAGCGCCCCGTGCACGGCGATCGCGAGCACGACGAGCCCGCCGATCCCGGCGGCGATCCAGGCGACGTCCTCCAGGCTCGGCCCGCGCTGGACGGCGTGCGGCACGTGCGGCGCCAGGCCGTAGAGCGCCACGAGCAGCCCGGCGGCGCCCGCGGCGAGGCGGGCGAGCGGGCGCAGGGCGGCGGCGACCATGCGGCCATGCTCCGCCGCGCGCGCCGCGGCGCCATCCGCAGGGACTACGAGGCGTCGTCGGGGGAGGCCCGCCGGTAGCGCTCCAGCGCGACGCGCCGCTCGGCGGCGTGGTCCACGATCGGGCCGGGGTAGTCGCGGCCGATGACGCACCCGGCGGCCCGCTGCTCGTCCTCGGTCATGGTCCACGGCTCGAAGACCCGGTCGAGCGGCACGCGCTCGAGCTCGGGGACCCAGCGGCGCAGGTAGCGGGCCTCGGGGTCGAACTTCCGCGCCTGCAGCGTCGGGTTGAACATGCGCCGGAAGGCGGGCGCCGGGTCGACGCCCGTCGAGGCGATCCACTGCCAGTTGCCGTTGTTCTGCGCGGGCTCGCCGTCGAGCAGCAGCTCGGCGAAGTGGCGCTCGCCGGCCCGCCAGTCGTGGTGGAGGTCCTTGGTCAGGAACGACCCGGTCACCAGCCGCGCGCGGTTGTGCATCCAGCCGGTCCGCGCGAGCTGCCGCATCCCGGCGTCGACCAGCGGGTAGCCGGTGCGGCCCTCGCGCCAGGCGGCCAGCGTCGCCTCGTCGCCCGACCACGCCAGCGTGCGCCGGTAGCGCTCCTGGAACTCGAGGTCCAGGACGTCGGGGTGCAGCAGCAGCACGTGCGCGTAGAAGTCGCGCCACGCGAGCTGGCGCACCCACGCCGCGGCGCCCCTGCCGCCCTTGCGCAGCGCGCGCTCCTCGCACTCGCGCGCCGACAGGCAGCCCCAGCGCAGGTAGGGCGACAGGACGCTCGTGCCGACGCGCGCCATCCCATCCTGCCGATCCGCGTAGTGGTCGACCGGCTCGCGCAGGAAGCGCTCCAGCGCACGGCGCGCCGCCGCCTCCCCCGCCTCGACCGCCGGCTCGGGCACGACGCCCTCGCGCGGGTCGTCGGGGATCGCGCCCGGCTCCAGGCCGCGCGGCAGCGGCGGCAGCGACGCGGGCGCGCGGTGCACCGTGCGCCCCCCGAGCCCGGCGATGTGGCGGTGGAACGGCGAGAACACCGTGAACGGCCGGCCGCCCTTCGTGCGCGGCTTCGAGGGGTCGCGCAGATACCCGCCGCCGTGCGGCCGCGCCACCACCCCGTCCTCGGCCAGCGCCTCGGTGACCCGGCGGTCGCGGCGGCGCGCGTAGGGCGAGACGTCGCTGGTCCAGTGGACCGCGGCGGCTCCGAGATCCCGGGCGAGGTCGCGCACCACGTGCTCGGGACGGCCGTGGCGGACCACCAGCCGCGAGCCGCGCTCGCGCAGCGCCGCGTCGAGGTCGCGCAGGCAGCCGAGCATGAACGCCACCCGCGTCGGGCTGCGGTAGCGGCCCTCCAGCAGGGCGTCGTCGAGCACGAACAGCGGGACCACCCGCTCGTGCTCGCGCAGGGCCTCGACCAGCGCCGGGTGGTCGTGGAGGCGCAGGTCGCGGCGGAACCAGACGATCGTCAGGCCGGGCACACGCGGAGTACGAGGCGGCGCGTAGACTCGGCCCATGGGCGAGCGCCGGACCGACTTCCCGCTCTTCCCCCTCGGCATCGTCGCGCTGCCGCACGAGATCGTGCCCCTGCACATCTTCGAGGAGCGCTACAAGGCCATGGTCGGGGAGTGCCTGGACGAGCAGCGCGAGTTCGGCATCGTCTGGTCCGGCGACGACGGCCTGCGCCCCAACGGCTGCGCGGTCGAGATCACCGAGGTGCTCGAGCGCCACGAGGACGGCCGGCTGGACATCCTCACGCGCGGCACGCGGCCGTTCCGGATCGTCGGCGAGGGCTTCGACCACGAGTACCCGTCCGGCGAGGTCGAGTTCCTGGACGACAAGTCCGAGGAGGCCGACGCGCAGAGCGCGCGCGAGGCGCACGAGGCCTACGGCGAGCTCGTCGAGCAGGCCACCGACCGCGTCCTCGAGGGCGAGGAGCTCGACCGGATGAGCGCCTACGAGATGGCGGCGACGGTCGACTTCGGCCTCGACGCCAAGCAGGGGCTGCTGGACCTGCGCTCCGAGAACGCCCGCCTGCGGCTGGTCGCCCGCCTGTTCCGCGCCGCCCTCAAGCGGCTGGACTTCATCGAGCGCGCGCAGGCTCGGGCGCGGTCGAACGGGAAGGTGCGGTTCGGCTGACCTGTCCCGGCAGGCGGCCCTGCGCCGCCAGCCACGAGCCCGCCAGGACGAGCACCAGGCCGAGCACCACGCCGAGCGTGACCGCCTCGTCGAGCAGCAGCGCGCCGTAGGCCACCGAGAACGCCGGCGCGATGTAGGCGATGATCGAGGCCCGCGCGGGCCCGACGTCGGCGATCAGGTTGTAGAAGAACAGGAACGCGACGCCGGTGCCGCCGGCGCCGAGCACCACCAGCGACGCCCACGTGTCGGCCTCCGGCATCGCGCTCGGCAGCGTCGCCAGCGCGAGCGGCAGGTAGGCCAGCGAGCTGAGGACCATCGTGGAGGCCGCGACGCCGACCGGCGGCACGCCGGTGAAGCCGCGCTTGACGACGAGCACCGCCACCGCGTACGAGGCGCCCGCGCCCAGGACCATCAGGCCGCCGAGCAGCTCGTCGGTGTCGCCGCTGAGGTCGACGCCGAAGAGCAGGACGATGCCGACCATGCCGAGCAGGACGCCGCCCAGGCTCCAGCCGGTCGAGCGCTCGTCGCGGTCCACGAACGGCGCGATGCACGCGACGAACAGCGGCGCCGTGGCCACCAGGATCGCGGCCAGGCCCGACGCGATGTGGTTCTCGCCGAAGGTGATGAGCCCGAAGGGCACGATGACCTGGGCGCCGGCCAGCGCGACGTTCCACCAGCCGCGCTCCAGGATCGGCCGCAGCGCCCCCGCCCGCAGCGCCAGCGGGACGAGCACCATCGCGCCCAGCGCCGTGCGCAGGCAGATGATGACGCCCTCGGACACGCCGTCGTCCAGCGCGACCTTGATGAACATGTAGGACGCGCCCCACAACGCGGCGGTGAACGCCATGGAGGCCCAGGAGCGTCCGGTCATCGCGCTCCAGTCTCGCAGCGCGAGGGCGGCGCGCCCAACGAGCGTTCGTGATGCCGGCCATCAGCATTGCTCATCGGGGCAGGCCGCACGCGCCGCGCGCGACGTCCCGCGTCAGCTTGGCGAGGCGGAAGAACGCCTGGGGCTGGCGCCGCGAGGTGTCGCTGAAGGCCACCTCGCCGTCCTCGCTGACCACGCGGTAGCGCAGGATCGATGACGGCCCTGGCGGCAGCCGCACGCCGCGGTCGGCCAGGCCCTCGTCCTCGTGGTCGCGCTCCCCGTTGAGCGCGCGCCGCAGCGCCCGCGCCTCGATCAGCTGCGCCGAGGTGATCTCGCGGCGCGGGCCGCCGTCGCAGTAGGCGCCGCCGTCGTCGCTGATGCGCAGCGTCAGCTTCGCGC
>JACRMD010000120.1 GCA_016215085.1 Solirubrobacterales bacterium
AATTTGGAAAATGGACTCAAATACTCCCATCCAACTTCCAACTTTCAACTTCCAACTTCCCACTTCACACTTCCAACTTCCAATTATGCGATCACGCGATTTCACCACATTTATCATTTTGTTCGTGTTGCTCGTCGGCGTCGCGGTTATCAGCGCAACTCAGCGTTCGGCGGAGGATCCGCGCGCCGAGCGCAACATCCCCGGCAGCCTGTTCACCGGGTTCATCCCCCGCACGCAGGTCGACCTCGCGCCCGGCGGCCGCTTCCAGCGCCCGGCCGACGGCATCGACTGCGCGTCGGACAGCCCGATCGCCGCGCTGGCCAAGCTCACCAACGGCAACTGGGCGGGCAAGGTCATCGACGGCAAGGTCGCCGTCACCCGGATCACCACGGACACCGACCTTGCCCGGCCCGGCATCAGCCCGCTCGCGCCCAAGAGCTACACCGCCTACACCGCGGGCCGCCCGGAGACCGACCTGTGCGAGTCCTACACGGACCCGGACGAGGCCGGCACCGAGACGCTGTTCTACGTGCAGTGCAACGGCACGGGCGGCGGCGCGCCGACGGGCTGCTACCGCGACTCGCCGGTCCAGCTCCAGTACAACAACGACCGCTACGCGGTCGGGCCGGTCCTGATCCCGCAGTACCGCCAGGACTTCTACGCGTACAACGCCGGCGGCACGATCACCGCGATGGTCGTCGGCGCGGTCCAGACCGACGAGGGCTACCAGACCCAGACCGACCAGAAGAAGCAGGACGGCCACGCCGTCGTCTCCTTCACCAACCCCGGTCCCCACACGGTGGTCGCGGTCGCGGGCAACGGCCCGCCCGACCGCATCCCGGTCTGCGTCACCGACGGCACCGACGGCTACTGCGGCTCGCCGCGGGCGGTGCCCAACGACATCCCGCCCCCGCCGCCGGCCCCCTGCGCGACGAACGGCCGCGACGGCCTGTGCGGCACGATCGACACGTCGGGCCCCGTCGTGACGATCTCGAACATCAAGCACAAGCAGGTGTTCAAGAAGTCCAAGGCGCCGGGGCGGATCGCCGGCAGGATCGACATCGCCAACGACCCCAACGGCCTGGGGACGCTGCGCGCGCGCATCATGCGCCAGACCACGGCGAAGGTCCTGATCAAGCCGAAGAAGAAGACGAAGAAGAAGCAGAAGAAGCGCTACAAGAAGGTCAAGCGCTGCTACACGTGGGACGACGAGACGGCGCTGCTCGAGCGCTCGCGGTCGTGCACGGCGTCGAAGGCCAAGTGGTTCTCCATCATCCCCGAGGAGCTCCGCGACAGCTTCGACTACTCCTTCGCCCTGAAGCTCCCGCCCGGGACCTACACCCTCGAGGTCGAGGCCACGGACGAGAACAAGTTCAAGGACCTCAAGCAGGTGGGGCGCAACATCATCACGTTCACGGTCGCGACCAGGTAGGTCGCGACCGGTGACGTCACGCCGCTAGGGCTTCTGCGCGGCCCACTGGGCCTCGGCGAGGTCGCCCTCCGGGAGGCCCTCAGGCGTAGGGACCTCGGGCGTGTCGCGCAGGTACCACTCCGCGTCGAGCGCCGACTGGCAGCCCGAGCCCGCGGCGGTGATGGCCTGGCGGTACGTGTGGTCGACGAGGTCGCCGGCCGCGAACACGCCGGGGCGGTTGGTCCGCGTGGACTTGCCCTGGGTGATGACGTAGCCCTCGTCGTCGACGTCGACCTGCCCGTCGACGAGCTCGGACTGCGGCTCGTGGCCGATCGCGATGAACGCGCCGCCGATCTCGACGTCCTCGTGCTCGCCGGTCTCGAGGTTGCGCAGGCGGGCGATCCGCTGGAAGGCGCCGGCGCCCTCGAGGAACGCCTCGACGACGTACGGGGTCTTGAACTCGAGGTTCTCGATGCCGCGGGCGCGCTCGACCATGATCTTCGAGGCGCGGAACTCGTCGCGCCGGTGCACGAGCAGGACGCGCGAGCCGAACTTCGACAGGAACATCGCCTCCTCGAAGGCGCTGTCGCCGCCGCCGACCACGAGGATCACGTGGTCCTTGAAGAAGGCCGCGTCGCAGGTGGCGCAGTAGGAGACGCCGGCGCCCGAGAGCTCCTCCTCGCCCGGCACGCCGAGCTTCTTGTGCTCGGCGCCCATGGCCAGGATGACCGTGCGGGCCTGGTGGACCTCGTCGCCGACCCACACCTTGTGGACGCCGCCGGGCTCGTCGGCGAGCTCGAGCCTGGTCGCCTGGTCGGTGATGAAGCGCGAGCCGAAGCGCTCGGCCTGGTCGCGCATCTGCGTCATCAGCTCGGGGCCCTGGATCCCCGCGGGGAAGCCCGGGTAGTTCTCCACGTCGGTGGTCTGCTGGAGCAGGCCGCCCCACAGGAAGCCCTCGATGACCAGCGGCGACAGGTTCGCGCGCGAGGTGTACAGCGCGGCCGTGTAGCCGGCCGGGCCGCTGCCCACGATGATCACGTTCTCGACGTCCGCCATTGGCTCTTCCGGGTTCTCCAAGTTGGTTGCTTTACAAAGTGTAGTGCCTCGGCGGGACCCGGGCGTTACGCCCTCGCCGTGGCCACCGCGGCGCCCCGCCCGCGGCGCTCCTCGCGCCAGCGGGCGACGGTCTTGCGCAGCTGGAAGTACGCGAGCGCGCCCGGGATGGTCGGCAGCCAGAACGCGAAGGCGCGGTAGGTCAGCACCGCCACCAGCGTCAGGTCCTTGTCCACGCCGTAGGCGATGAACGCGCCGATCATGCCGCCGTCGACGCCGCCCACGCCGCCGGGCAGCGGCAGCAGGTTGGCGAGCATGCCGACGAAGTAGGCCATGACGATGACGGCCCACGGCGGCGACTCGCCGAACGCCTTGAACGACGCCCACAGGATCGCGATGTTGAAGCCCCAGTAGGCGATCGAGCCGAACAGCGCCGGGTCGCGGTCGCGCACGTGCTGGATGGCCAGCCGCACGCCGGCCGACAGCGCGGCCGGGAGGTTCGCCAGCCGCTGGAGCAGGTGCGCCAGGCGCCCGCCGCGCCGGGACCACCCGGCGAGGCGGTCCTGCAGGTCGGTCGGCGTCAGCGCCGCCAGCAGGACGATCGCGATGCAGATCAGCGCGACGATGGCCGGGACCATCGTCAGGGCGAAGTTGTCCGGGCCCTCGAGGATGCCCCAGCGCAGGCCCAGGCCGCCGACCACCATCGCGGCCATGTACACGCCGTAGGTGAGCACGAGGAAGGCCAGCGTCTGGTCGGCGACGTCGCGGCGCGCCATGCCCGCCCGGCGCAGCGCCCACGCGGTGAGCGCGATGCCGCCGGCGCCGCCCGCGGCGAACAGCCGCGTCGCGGCCAGCGAGGCCATCGTGATCTGGTAGCTCTCGCTGTAGGTCAGGTCGCAGCCGCCGCGCACGTAGACGCCCTGGAAGAGCAGGACGTAGCCGGCGAACGAGAGGATCGTGAACGCGCCGGCGACCAGCAGCCACAGCGGGTCGCCCTCCTCGATGCGGTGCCAGGTGTCCTCGAGGCCGGAGATCTGCGGCAGGACGAAGTAGAGGAAGGCGACGACCGAGACGACGAAGAGGACGCCCAGCAGGAGCATCTTCCGCGTCACCTGGAGCCGCGGCATCTCCTCGTCGTCGTGCTCCTCCTCCGGCGCGCCCTCGCCGACCGCCGTCCGCGCCAGGCGGTCGTCGTCACGCGGCGGCCGCGGGGTCGTGCTCATGCCCGCGCGCGCGCCTCCAGCGCCTGGACGGCCCGCCCGGCGGCGGCCAGCGCGGGCGCCACGCGCGGCGCGGCGGCGCGGATGCCCTCGGTGAGCGCGGTGCCGGCCAGCAGGTCCACGACGTAGTGCTCCCCCAGGTACACGAGGGCCAGGCCGAGCGTGAGCGCGTACGTCCAGCCGATCGCCCCTTCGAGGGGACCGGCCTCGGCCAGCAGGTGCGCGGCCATCAGGGACGTCGCGAAGTGCAGGGAGGGCATGGCGGCGAGGGGGTTGCCTCCGAGGACACTGTAGAGCGGGCCCCAGCCGCCTTTCCAGAACTCCTGCCCGTACTCGAGCATCATCCGCCGCACGGCGACGTCGCCGCCCTCCCCCAGCCGGCCCTGCTCGGACGCGTACCAGGGCGGCGCGGTCGGCACGCCCCAGTAGCCGATCAGGCCGAGGTCGAAGACCGCGTAGGTCATCGCCGCCGTGCGCGGGAAGCGCTCGGGACGGCGCAGCAGCATGTACGCGACGGTGCCGTGCGGGAACAGGAACCAGACCCAGTGGGTCCAGACCAGCACGCGCTCGTGCGGGCGGATGCGGCCGGGCGCGGCGAAGCGGCGCTGCAGGCGCACGTTGGGCAGCTGCCCCAGGCCGAGCACCCGGTCCACGCGCACCGGGTAGTCCACGAACGCCCGGCGCTCGAGCGCCTCGGGGTCGTCGTGGGGCATCTTGTACGTGACCGTGTAGGCGTACATCTGCAGGCAGCAGAGCGCCACGTCGCGTGCGCGGCTGCGCGGCAGCGCGACGGCCAGGCCGAAGGGCGCCGCGGAGGCGACGGCGGTGACCACGGGCGGGGGGATGCGCGCGCGACGTCGGACGAGGGGGACCGCGACGCCGGCCACGACGGCCCCCCACGCCGCGGCGCGGAGCGCGGAGGAGCGGGGCACGAGGGACCGCATGCTATTCGGGCCACCTGACGCGGTAGCTTCGGGCCTCGCATGGACCTCGCCTCCTCGCGCATCGCCGTCACCGGGGCCGGCGGCTTCATCGGCCGTGCCACCTGCGCGCGGCTGGCCGCCGACGGGGCGCAGGTCGTCGGCGTCGACCTCGCGCCGTCCGCCGCGCGCGCCGTCGAGGCGACGGGCGCGACGTTCCGGCTGGCCGACACGCGCGACCTCGACGGCCTGGTCGCCGCGCTCGACGGCTGCGCCGGCGTGGTGCACACCGCGGCGGTGGTCGGCGACCGCGGCACGATGGCCGAGCACGTCGCGGTCAACGTCCGGGGCACGCGCAACGTGCTCGACGCGGCCGACGCCGTCGGCGCCGGGCGGGTCGTGCACGTCTCGTCGGTCGCGACCTGGGGCTACGAGTTCCACGGCGACCTCCCCGAGGACGCCGCCCCGCGGGTCTGCGGCGCGCCGTACGTCGACACCAAGACCGCCTCGCACCTGCTGGCGCTGCGCCGCGGCGCCACCGTCGTGCGCCCCGGCGACGTCTACGGCCCCGGCTCCAAGCCGTGGACGGTCCGCGCCGTCGAGGCGCTGCGTGCGGGGATGCTGCGCCTGCCCGGCCGCGGCGAGGGCATCATCACCCCGGTGTACGTCGACGACCTGGTCGACTGCCTGGTGCGAGCGCTGGTCACCCCGGCGGCCGCCGGCGAGGCGGTGACGGCGCACGACGGCCATCCGGTCACCGCCCGCGAGTTCTTCGGCCGCTACGCCGCGATGCTCGGCGTCGAGGTGCGCACGGCGCCGCGCGCGCTGCTGGCCGCCGGCGCCGGCGCGCTGGAGCTCGTCGCCCGCGCGCGCGGGCGCGAGCCGCTCATGACGCGCGAGGCACTGATCTACGTCTCGCGCCACGCCGCCTACCCGAACGCCCGCGCGCGCGAGGTCCTCGGCTGGGAGCCGCAGGTCGGCCTCGACGAGGGCATGCGCCGGACGGAGGCCTGGCTGCGCGCCGAGGGCCTGCTGGCGTGAGACCCGGCGACGAGCTGCAGGTCGGCGACGAGATCGCGGGCCACCAGGTCCTCGGCGTGGCCGGGCGGGGCGGCATGGGCGTCGTGTACCGCGCGCTGCAGCTCGACCTCGAGCGCCCCGTGGCGCTCAAGCTCATCGCCACCCACCTCGCGCGCGACGACGGCTTCCGCGAGCGCTTCGTGCGCGAGTCGCGCGCCGCCGCGGCGATCGACCACCCCAACGTGATCCCCGTCTACGGCGCCGGCGAGGAGGACGGGCGGCTCTACCTGGCGATGCGCTACGTCGAAGGCGAGGACCTGCGGTCGCTCGTCCAGCGCAACGGCGCGCTGGAGCCCGAGCGCGCGACGACGATCATCGCCCAGGTCGGCGCCGCGCTCGACGCCGCGCACGCCCGCGGCCTCGTGCACCGCGACGTCAAGCCGGCCAACGTCCTGCTCGACGGCGACCACGCCTACCTCACCGACTTCGGGCTGACCAAGCGCCTGGCCGGCGACACGACGATGACCGGCTCGGGCCACTGGGTCGGCACGCTCGGCTACATCGCGCCCGAGCAGATCCGCGGCGAGCCGATCGACGCGCGCTCGGACGTCTACGCGCTCGGCGTCATCCTCTACGAGATGCTCGCCGGCCGCCCGCCGTTCGAGGCCGAGAACCCGCTCTCGATCCTCATCGCGCACGTGCAGGAGGAGGTTCGGCCGTTCTCGGTCGTGCGCCCGGACCTCGTCATCCCGGCGCCGGTCGAGGCGATCG
>JACRMD010000121.1 GCA_016215085.1 Solirubrobacterales bacterium
CGTCGAGGACGACGGCGACGCCCCGGCCGCGGCCGAGTCCGCCTGACCGGAGCGGAGCCCATCGCCTTCGCGGGCGCCGCGCTGGACCGCGCGGGCCACGTCCGCGCCGACCCCGCCGCCCTCGAGGCGGCGCGCCGCGACCCGGCCGCCCGCGCCGTGCTGATCGGGCCGGCCTCCGCCGCGACCGACCTCGCGCCGCTCGCCGACCACGACGACGCCGCCGCCGTCTTCCTCGGCCGTGACGCCGAGGGCCCGCTCTTCGCGGTCCGCGCGCCGCGCGACGCGCAGCTGACCGGCCTGCGCGACGCCGCCGCCGCGCTGCCGGCCGAGCACGTCGGCCTGCTGGCCTACGCGAGCGCGATGCTGCACTGGAACCGCTCGGCGCGGTTCTGCGGCCGCTGCGGCGAGCCGACCGAGGCCCGCGAGGGCGGCCACCTGCGCGTGTGCCCCAACGACCACCACCACCATCCGCGCACCGACCCGGTCGTGATCATGCTGGTCACCGACGGCGACCGCGCGCTGCTGGGCCGCCAGCCGCCGTGGCCCGCGGGCCGCTACAGCGCGCTGGCCGGGTTCGTCGAGCCGGGGGAGGCCCTGGAGGCGGCGGTGGCGCGCGAGGTCCGCGAGGAGGCCGGCGTCGACGTGCGCGACGTCCGCTACGTCGCCTCCCAGCCGTGGCCGTTCCCGGCCTCGCTGATGCTCGGCTTCCACGCCGACTACGCCGGCGGCGACGCCGCGCCCCAGGACGACGAGCTCGAGGACGTCCGCTGGTGGACCCGCGAGGAGGTCTCCGCGGCCGCGCGCGAGGACGTCGAGTGGTTCGACGAACGCGCGCAGGGCGCGCTGCTGCTGCCGCCCACGACCGCGATCGCGCGCCTGCTGATCGACCGCTGGCTCGCGGCCCCGAGCGGGTAGCTTCCAGGGCGATGCCGAAGCTGAAGCCGATCCCGTGGCTGCTCGCCCTCGAGCTGGCGATGGTCGCCCGCGACCACTGGGGCCAGCTCGACCCGCGCGACCGCCGCGAGCTGACCCGCATCGTCTCCAAGAGCAAGGGCCGCCCGGGCAACCTCACCCCGCACGAGCGCACCGAGCTGCGGCGCATCGTCTCGCGCCTGGACCTCCCGGGCGCCGGCCGGCGCCTGCTGCCGCTGGCGGGCAAGCACCGCCGCCGCGGCAAGATGTTCTAGCTCGCGACCGCGACGACCTGGAGGTACTCGGCCTCGATCCGCAGGCTGCCGTCGTCGGCGACGTTGTACTCGCCGGCGAGGTCGTCGAGCCGGCGGCGGACCTCGGCGTAGCGCTCCTCGCCGACCTGGGCGCGCACCGCCTGCATCGCGCCGAAGTTGCGCTCCTGCCAGTCGCGGGCGTCGCCGACCGACGCGAACTCCCACGGCACGACCCCGCGGAGCACCGCGATCTCCTCGGCGTGGGGCGCCAGGCGGGCGCGGGCGGTGGCCTCGTCGCCCCAGGCGTCCGGGCTCGGGCCGGTGGAGGCCGGCAGCAGCGAGGCCATGGCCGCGGTGAAGCGGCCGTTGTAGCCGCTGGGCGTCCAGGCGCAGATCCCGACGAGGCCGCCGGGGCGCACGACGCGGAAGGCCTCGGCGATCGCCACCTCCGGCCGCGGGGCGAAGATGATCCCGAAGACGCTCAGCACGACGTCGAACGCGTCGTCGTCGTAGGGGAGGTCCTCGGCGTCGGCGACGTCCCAGCGCACGTCCATGCCGGCCGTTCGCGCCTCGCCGGCCGCGACCAGCTCGGGCGTGAAGTCCGCGGCGGTGACGCTCGCCCCGGCGCGGGCGGCCGCCACGGCGACGTTGCCGTTGCCCGCCGCGACGTCGAGGACGGCCATCCCCGGGCCGATCGCGCAACCGGCCACGAGCGCCTCGGCGACGCCCTCGAAGCGCCGCGCGACCTCGGGGTAGTCGCCCATGGCCCAGACGGCCTTCGAGCGCTCCTTCATCGCGTCAAGCTCGTCCATACACTCCGATCCTCCCATGACGAGCCTCCGGGACCGCAAGCGCTTCGAGCCGTCCGAGGTGGAGCCGCGCATCGTCGAGCGCTGGCTCTCCTCCGGCATCTTCCACCCCGAGCCCGAGGGCACCGCCTCGGGGAACTTCTCCATCGCGGTGCCGCCGCCGAACGTCACCGGCGCGCTGCACATGGGCCATGCGCTCAACGGCTCGGTCCAGGACACGCTGATCCGCTACCACCGCATGCTCGGGCAGCGGGCGAAGTGGATCCTGGGCACCGACCACGCCGGCATCGCCACCCAGACCCAGGTGGAGAAGCGCCTGGTCTCGCTGGGCACCTCGCGCGAGGAGATCGGCCGCGAGGCGTTCATCGAGCGCACGTGGGAGTGGCGCGAGGAGTTCGGCGGCACGATCATCGAGCAGTTCAAGCGGCTGGGCGCGGGCCTGGACTACGACGAGGAGCGCTTCACGCTCGACGACGGCTACGTGCAGGCCGTCCTGAAGGTCTTCGTCGACCTGTACAACAAGGGCTGGATCTACCGCGACTACTACATGGTCAACTGGGACCCGGGCAGCGGCTCGGCGATCAGCGACATGGAGGTCGAGGACCGCGAGTGCACCGACACGCTGTACTCGATCGCCTACCCGCTGGCCGACGGCGGCGGCGAGGTGGTGGTCGCGACGGTGCGCCCGGAGACGATGCTCGCCGACGTCGCGGTCGCGGTGCACCCCGACGACGACCGCTACAAGCACCTCGTCGGCAAGGAGGTGGTGCTGCCGATCGTCGGCCGCCACCTGCCGGTCATCGCCGACGAGTACGTCAAGACCGACTTCGGCACCGGCTGCCTGAAGATCACGCCGGGCCACGACCCCAACGACTTCGAGATCGGGCGCCGCCACAAGCTGCCCGAGATCAGCGCCATCGGCGAGGACGGGCGCATGACGCACGCCGCCGCGCACTTCGAGGGCATGTCGGTGGCCGAGGCCCAGGAGCACGTCGTCAACGAGCTCGAGCGGCTGGGGCTGATCCGCGCGCGCGAGCCGTACACGCACACCGTCCCGTACAGCCACCGCTCGGGCGAGCGGATCGAGCCGCTGATCTCGCTGCAGTGGTTCATGCGGATGGACGAGCTCGCCAAGCCCGCCATGGAGGTCGTGCGCGAGGGGCGGCTGCGCATCCACCCCGAGTCGCAGTCGCGCCGCTACCTCGAGTGGCTGGAGAACATCCGCCCGTGGTGCATCTCGCGCCAGCTGTGGTGGGGGCACCAGATCCCCGTCTGGTACCGCGGCGAGGAGACCTACTGCGGCGTGCAGCCGCCCGAGGGCGAGGGCTGGGAGCGCGACCCCGACGTGCTCGACACGTGGTTCAGCTCGGCGCTGTGGCCGTTCGCCACGCTCGGCTGGCCACAGGACACGCCGGAGCTGCGCTCGTTCTACCCGACCGACGTGCTCTCCACGGCGCGCGACATCCTCTTCCTGTGGGTCGCCCGCATGGTGATGATGGGCATCGAGTTCACGGGCGAGATCCCGTTCTCCGACGTCTACTGCCACTCGGTGATCCAGGCGCCCGACGGCCGGCGGATGAGCAAGTCGCTGGGCACGGGCATCGACCCCATCGACCTGATCGACCAGTACGGGGCCGACGCCACCCGCTTCGGGCTGCTGGCGATGTCCTCCACGCAGGACGTGCGGTTCAGCGAGGAGAAGATCGCCCAGGGCTCGGCGCTGGCCAACAAGCTCTTCAACGCCACCCGCTTCGTGCTGCTCAACGTCGCGCCCGGCTCCGACGCCGGCCCGTCGACCGCGACGGTCGAGGACCGCTGGATCCTGTCGCGGCTGCAGGCGGCCAAGGCCGACTTCGACGCGCGGATCGCCGACTTCGACTTCGCCAAGGCGGCGCTCGGCCTGTACGACTTCGTCTACGGCGAGCTGTGCGACTGGTACCTCGAGCTGATCAAGGGCCGGGAGTTCGACGCCGAGCTCAGCGGGCACCTGCTGCACGTGGTCCAGGAGACGCTGGCGCTCGCGCACCCGATCATCCCGTTCGTCACCGAGGAGCTGTGGCAGAACGTGCCGGGCGCCGACGGGCTGCTCGCCGAGGCGCGGCGCACGGCGCCCGACGAGGCGCTGCGCGACCCCGACGCCGAGGACGCGATCGACCGCGTCATCGTGGCCGTCCAGAACGTGCGCTCCTGGCGCGACGCCAGCGGCGTGCGCCCCGGCGACGTCCTGGAGGCGCGCGTCGAGGGGCTCGAGGGCCTCGTGCCGCTGATCTCGCGGATGGCGCGCCTGCAGGTCGTCGAGGGCGGCGCCGAGCCGGTCGCGACGATCCCGGTGCTGGGCGGGCAGGTCGAGCTGCTCACCGGCGTGGACCCGGAGGAGGCCGCGCGCAAGGTCGAGGCCGAGCGCAAGCGGCTGGAGAGCGAGATCAGGCGCGCCGAGGGCAAGCTCGGCAACGAGGGCTTCGTGGCCAAGGCGCCCGAGGCCGTGGTCGCGGCCGAGCGCGAGAAGCTCGAGCGGCTGCGCGCGGAGCTGGAGGCGCTGTGAGCTACGAGGAGGCCGAGCGGCTCCTCCTCTCGCTCGAGCTCTTCGGCATGCGGTTCGGCCTGGACCGCATGCGCCGGCTGCTCACCGTGCTGGGCTCGCCGCACAAGCGGTTCGCCGCGGTCCACGTCGTCGGCACCAACGGCAAGTCCTCGACGGTCCGCATGACCGCCGCGATCCTGCGCCGCCACGGCCTGCGCACCGGTGCCTACCTCTCGCCGCACCTCGTCTCGTTCGCCGAGCGCGTGCGCATCGACGACCAGGACGCCGGGCCCGAGGCGTTCGCGGCGGCGGTCGAGCGCGCGGCACGGGCGGCGGCGAAGGTCGACCGCACGCTGGAGGAGGGCGACCGCGTCACGCAGTTCGAGCTGCTGACCGCCGCGGCGTTCGACCTCTTCGCGCGCGAGCGCTGCGACGTCGCCGTGGTCGAGGCCGGCCTGGGCGGCCGCTACGACGCCACCAACGTGCTCGACGCGCCGGTCGCGGTGCTCACGAACGTCGGCCTCGAGCACACGCGCTGGCTCGGGCCGACCGTCGCCGACATCGCGGGCGAGAAGCTGGCCGTCGTGCGCCCCGGCGCGACGCTGGTCGTCGGCGCCGGCCTGCACCCCGACGCGGCGCGGCTGGCCCGCGAGACGCCCGCCGCCCGCGTCGTCGAGGCCCCCGCCGACCCGGGCCTGCCGCTGCTGGCCCGCGGCGCCTTCCAGCGGCGCAACTTCGCGCTGGCGATGGAGGCCGCCCGCGCGCACCTCGGCGCGCTCGACGGCGAGGCGGTGCGGGCCGCGGCGGCGGAGACGCTCGTGCCCGGGCGCCTGGAGCAGGTGGGGGAGCGGCCGGACACGTTCCTCGACGGCGCGCACAACCCCGGCGGGATGGCGGCGCTGACCGAGGCGCTGCCCGACGTCGCGCAGGGCCGGCGCACCGTCGCCTGCGTGGCGATCCTCGACGACAAGGACGCCGCGGAGATGCTGCGCGCGCTGCTGGCCCACTGCGACGCCGCGGTCGTGACGCGCACGGCCAACCCGCGTGCCCTGTCGCCCGGGACGCTGCTGTCGCTGTGCCGCCAGCTGGGCTTCGACGCCGTCGAGGCGGTCGGCGACCCGCGGGCCGCGCTGGAGCGCGCGCGCGACCTGGCGGGCCCCGACGGGGTCGCCCTGGCCACCGGCTCGATCTACCTCATCGCCGACCTCATCCGCCCTGCGGGGCGGGCCCGGAGCACGCTGTGACGGACGACGACGGCCCCAGCGTCCTGGCGATGGTCGCCGCCGTCGCGATCATCGTGGCGCTGGTGATCTTGGTCTTCTTCGGGATCGGGTACGGCTTCGGGCGCCTCTTCCTCTGAGACGTCCGCCCGGACCACCCCCTACGATTCGTCGCCCATGCCCGTCTTCGCGGTCTTCGGGATCAACAGCGACGGCCTCAACACGGCCGTCAAGCTGCTGATCCTCTTCCTCGTCGTCATCTGGATCGCGGAGGACCCGATGCTCGTCGGGTGCGCGACGGCCGCCAGCCTGTTCCCGTTCATCGGGACGGTCGTGTACATGATCGTGCGCCCGCCCGAGTACCTCGACGACGTGCGCGAGCGCGAGCTCGAGATGCAGGCTGCCGAGGCGCGGCTGCACCAGCTCGGCGTCTTCCTGTGCCCCCACTGCGACGGCGAGGTCAAGGAGGACTTCCTCCGGTGCCCGCACTGCCTGCGCAAGCTCAAGGACGCGTGCACGAGCTGCGGCAAGCCGCTGGACCCCGACTGGAAGCTCTGCCCGTTCTGCGAGGCGGAGATCCCGGGCGTCACCCCGCAGCGCCGGTCGCGCCGGCGGCGGACCGAGGGCTTCGAGCAGACGGCGGTCAGCGAGCCGGGACCGTAGAGTCCGCGGCCGTCATCTGACCCCGAACCTGCCTTAGGAGACCCACCCCGTGGAGCGCACCCTCATCCTCGTCAAGCCCGACGCGTTCGAGCGCGGCCTGACCGGCGAGATCCTCGCCCGCTTCGAGCGCAAGGGCCTGAAGATCGTCGCGATGAAGCACATGACCACGCCGCGCGACACGGCCGAGACGCACTACGCCGAGCACCAGGAGCGCCCCTTCTTCGGGGAGCTCGTCGAGTTCATCACGGGCGGCCCGCTCGTCGCGCTCGTGCTCGAGGGCCAGGACGCCGTCAAGGCGGCCCGCCAGCTCATCGGCGCCACCAACCCGCTCGAGGCCGCGCCCGGCTCGATCCGCGGCGACTTCGCCATCGAGATCGGCACCAACATGGTGCACGGCTCGGACTCGCCGGAGTCCGCGCAGCGCGAGATCGGCATCTGGTTCCCCGAGCTCTAGGCCGCGTGGCGCAGCTCGTCCTCGCCAGCGCCTCCCCGCAGCGCCGCAAGATCCTCGACGACCTGGGGCTCGACTTCGTCGTGCGCCCCAGCCACGCGCTCGAGGAGGACGAGGGGATGCCGCGCGCGGTCGCGTCCGAGAACGCGCTGCGCAAGGCCATCGCCGCGGCCGCCGAGGCGGAGGCCGAGGAC
>JACRMD010000122.1 GCA_016215085.1 Solirubrobacterales bacterium
CGCAGCAGCGTGGTCTTGCCGGCGCCGTTGGCGCCCAGCAGCGCGACGACCTCGCCGTCGGGCACCTCCAGCGAGACGCCGCGCAGGACGAGGACGACGTCCTGGTAGACGACCTCCAGCCCTGCCACCGCGAGCATGTTCCCCGCACCGACCCCAGGGGTCGGGTCCGCAGCCTCTGCCGTCGCCGACAAGGCGCCTCCTCTCCTCCGCGGGGAGGTCTAGCAGGAGGCGCCGACGCAACGCAAATCGGATGTGTTGCGCGTGTCGTCCGGGCGCTAGGCGGGCACCGCGGCGAGCGCCTCGCGCGGCGCCGTGAACTCCAGCCCCTGGTCGCGGGCGACCGGCTCG
Organism: Solirubrobacterales bacterium; assembly: GCA_016215085.1. Lineage (GTDB taxonomy): Bacteria > Actinomycetota > Thermoleophilia > Solirubrobacterales > Solirubrobacteraceae > Baekduia. Next base: position 349 of record JACRMD010000122.1, read on the forward strand.
TAGGTGACCTTGCCCGCCGCGACGTTGAGCCCGAGCATGAAGCCCGCGTCGGCGTCCAGCGCGCGGTGCACGCCCTGGTCGGCGAGCTTGACGACGTAGGGCATGGTCGCGTTGGTCAGCGCCCACGTGGAGGTGACCGGCACGGCGCCGGGCATGTTGGCCACGCAGTAGTGCGTGATGCCCTCCTCCTGGTAGGTCGGGTCGGTGTGCGTCGTCGGACGCGAGGTCTCGAAGCAGCCGCCCTGGTCGATCGAGACGTCGACGAGCACCGCGTGGCGCTTCATGAGCTTGAGCTGCTCGCGCGTGACGACGTGCGGCGCGCGGGCGCCGGCGACGAGCACCGCGCCGATGACGAGGTCGGCCTCGACCAGGTGCTCCTCGATCGACAGCGTCGAGGCGAAGCACGTGTCGGCGCGGCCGCCGAAGGCGACGTCGAGCTCGCGCAGCCGGTCGATGTTGCGGTCGAAGACCGTGACGTCGGCCTCCATCCCGATGGCGATGAACGCCGCGTTCATGCCGACGACGCCGCCGCCGATGATCTTCACCTTGGCCGCCGGGACGCCCGGCACGCCGCCGAGCAGGATGCCGCGGCCGCCGAGCGGCTTCTCGAGGATGAACGCGCCCGCCTGCGTGGCGATCTTGCCGGCGACCTCGCTCATCGGGGCCAGCAGCGGCAGCCGGCCGCGCGCGTCCTCGACGGTCTCGTAGGCGATGCACGTGGCGCCCGAGTCGACCAGGCCCTGGGTCAGCGCCGGGTCGGGCGCGAGGTGCAGGTAGGTGAACAGGACGTGGCGCGGCTCCAGCCGGGCGACCTCCTCGGGCTGGGGCTCCTTGACCTTGACGACCATGTCGGCCTCGGCGAACACCGCGTCGGCGTCCGGGAGGATCGTCGCGCCCTGCGAGGTGTAGTCCTCGTCGGTGATGCCCGAGCCCTCGCCCGCGCCGGCCTGCACGACGACCTCGTGGCCGCGGTCGGCGAGCTCGCGGACGCCCGCGGGGGTGAGCGCGACGCGGTACTCGTCGGTCTTGATCTCGGTGGGGACGCCGACCTTCATGGTGGTCTTCTCTCTCCTGGTTGGGTGTGCGGACTAGACGAGCTCGCGCCCGCGGAGGGCCAGCCAGAACTCGATGCGGTCGCGGGCGCTGCCCAGGTCGCGCCCGGTCAGCTCCTCGATCTTGCGGATGCGGTAGCGCAGCGTGTGGCGGTGGCAGTACAGCCGCCGCGCGGCCGCCTCCCACTGCCCGTTGCACTCGATGAAGGCCTCCAGCGAGCGCATGAGCTCCCCGCCGTAGTGGCCCTCGCCGCTCTCGATCGGCCCGAGCAGCGACTCGCAGAAGAGCCGCAGCGCGTCGGAGTCCTGCAGCGAGAGCAGCAGCTGGAACGAGCCCAGGTCGCGGTAGGTCGCGACGTGCGGGCGCCCGTTGCCGTTGGACGGGGACGAGGCGCCGAGCGTCCGCGCCTCCAGGGCGCAGCGGGCCTCGTGGTAGGCGCGGCGCGCCTCGCCGGCGGGCACCGCGCGCCCGATGCCGGCCGCCAGCGGCTGACCGAGCTTCGCGACGACGCGGTCGAGCACGCGCTGGCCGAGGTCGAAGGCCTCCTCGTCGAGGAAGCCGGGGAGCACCGCGACGGCCTGGCCGTTGGTGCTGGCCACGAGCCCGCTGACGGCCTCGTCGCGCAGCGCGGCGGCCAGGGCCTCCTCGCAGGCCTCCGGGCGCACGCGCTCGGGCGGCGCGAGCACCAGCGCCGTGACGTTGCCGCCCAGGCCGAAGGGCTCCAGGCGCCGCGCGAGCTCGCTGCCCTCGACGGCGCCGCCGGCGAGCTCGGTGAGCACGTCGCCGGCGAGCCGCCGCTCGGTGGAGGCCGCGACGTGGCGGCGCAGCAGCTCCAGCGCGACGACCGTGACCGCCTGGTGCAGGACGAGCCGGTCGAACTCCGACAGGCCGCCGGAGTCCTTGACCGCGACGAGCCAGGCCTGCGGCATGCCGCTGGTCTCCGCGCCCGCCACGGGCAGCGCCAGCGCCCGGCCGGCCAGCTCGCCGTGGGAGGGCGCGAAGCCGCGCGCCTCGGTGCGCCGCGCGCGCTCGCGCAGCTCGGCGCCGATCGCCTCGGCGGCGCCCTCGGGCAGCTCGCGCCGGAACGCGTGGCGCGCCTGCAGCTCGCCGCGGCCGTCGAAGACCAGCGTGCTGCCGCCGATGAGCGTCGACAGCGCGGCCGCGATCGCGTCGAGGCCGCGCTCGTTGAGCACGATGCGCTGCAGGCGCTCCTGCACCGCGATCGACCGCTGCAGCAGCGCGTACTGCTCGTTGACCAGCCGCCCGAAGGCCTTCTCGGTGACCGCGATGAACGGCACCTCGTACGGGACCTCCAGCAGGGGGAAGTCGCGCTCGGCCGCGGCGGCCTGCAGCTCCTCGGGGACCTGCGGGTGGGCGAAGCCGGTGCCCAGCCCGAGCCCGGCCAGCCCGTGGTCGGCCAGCCGGTTGATGTACTGGCGCCGCCGCTCGGGCGTGTCGAGCGCCATGCCCGTGGTGAGCAGCAGCTCGCCCCCGCTCAGCCACGGCGTCGGGTCCTCGAGCTCGGAGATGTGCACCCAGCGGACGGGCGCGTCGAGGTTGGCCTCCCCGGCCAGCACGCGCACGTCGAGGTCGCGCAGGAGCTCCCGGACCGTCAGCAAGTCATGCCCCGTGGACGTGCATCCTCCGCGAGGCCTCCTCGAGGACCGGCCGCAGGACGGACTCGATCTCCTCGAACTGCTCCGGCCCCGCGATCAGCGGCGGCGAGAGCTGGACGACCGGGTCGCCGCGGTCGTCGGCGCGGCAGATCAGGCCGCGCTTGAAGATCTCGGCGCTGAGGTAGCCGCGCAGCAGCGTCTCGGACTCCTCGTGGGTGAAGGACTCCTTGGTGTCCTGGTCCTTGACGAGCTCGATGGCCTGGAAGTAGCCGGCGCCGCGCACGTCGCCGACGATCGGGATGTCGCGCAGCGAGTCGAGCATCGCGCGGAACGCGGGCTCGTGCTCGCGCACGTGCGCGTTGAGGTCCTCCTCCTCGAACACGGCGATGTTCGCCAGCGCGACGGCCGCGGCGACGGGGTGCCCGCCGAACGTGATGCCGTGCGTGAACGACGTCGTGCCCTGCAGGAACGGCTCCATGATCCGGTCGGAGGCGATGACGGCGCCCATCGGCGCATAGGCCGAGGTGATGCCCTTGGCCGTGGTGATGATGTCCGGCTGGTAGCCGAAGCGCTGCGCGCCGAACCACTCGCCCAGCCGGCCCCACGAGCAGATGACCTCGTCGGAGATGAGCACGACGTCGTAGAAGTCGGCGATCTCGCGCACGCGCTGCCAGTAGCCCTCGGGCGGCACGAAGCAGCCGCCGGCGTTCTGGACCGGCTCGAGGATGATCGCCGAGACGGTGCTCGGGTCCTCGAACTCGATGCGGTGCGCGATGGCCTCGGCGAGCTCCTCGACCTTGTGGCCCTCCGGCAGGCGGTAGACGTTGGTGTTCGGCACGTGGCAGCCGCCGGGCGGCAGCGGCTCGTACGGCGCGCGCAGGTTCGGGATGCCGGTGGCCATGAGGCAGCCCATCGTCGTGCCGTGGTAGGCGACCTCGCGGGCGATGACCTTGTACTTGGTGCCGTTGCCGCGGAGCTTGTGGTACTGCCGGCAGAGCTTGAGCGCGGTCTCGACCGCCTCGCTGCCGCCGCTGGTGAAGAACACCCGGTTGAGGTCGCCGGGCGCCAGCGAGGCGACCTTGGCGGCGAGCTCGATCGCGCGCGGGTGGGCGTAGGACCAGTTCGTGAAGAAGCCGAGCTCCTTGGCCTGGTCGGCGCCGGCCTGGGCGACGTCGGCGCGGCCGTGGCCGATGTTCGTGCAGAACAGCGAGCTGAGGCCGTCGAGGTACTTGTGGCCGTTGGCGTCCCAGACGTAGCAGCCGTCGCCGCGCACGATGATCGGGACCTCCGCCCCCTCGGCGTAGGCGCCCATCCGGCTGAAGTGCATCCAGAGGTGGCGGCGCGCGAGCTCCTGGAGCTCGGCCGCGCTGGTCTCAGCGGTCGTGGCCATGTGGCAGACCCTCGCTTCCCTTGTCCGAACCGTCCAAGCGGCCGTCGTAGTGGACAACCGTACCCGTCTGCGTAGGGTGGCGGATCGCGAGATGTCCAATCCGTCCGAACTCGGGGCGAAGGTTCCGCCACACCG
>JACRMD010000123.1 GCA_016215085.1 Solirubrobacterales bacterium
AGGCCGGTCAGGACGTCGGCGAGCGGGTGGTCCAGGCCGTCGTCGGCGACCGCCGTGGCCGCCGTCGCGTTGCCGTAGGCGGTGGTCGTCCCCCACTCGAAGCGGGCGGTCGTGGCGCTGTTGCGGCCGTTGACCAGGCCGGCGAGCGCGGCGGTCGTCTCGGTCACGCCCCCGGCGTCGCCGGTGCTCGCGGCGGGCGCCACGGCGGCGGTGGTGAACGACTGGTCCGCGCCGGCGGTGGTGCCGGCGTCGCTGGCCGCGACCAGCCGGTAGTGGTAGGTCGTGTTGGGCTGCAGGCCCGCCAGGTCCTGGCTGACCTGCTGGTCGCCGTGGCCGTCGCCGGCCGAGAGGTCCAGCGCCGGGGCGACGCGGTCGTAGGCCGCGGTCGTGCCCCATTCGAAGCGGTACAGCGTGGTGCTGCCGCGCGGGTTGGTGGTCCCGGCGATCGACGCGGCCTCGCCGGTGATGCCCGTCGCGCCGCCGGTGGCCGCGCCCGGCGCCAGCGCCGTGGTCGTGAAGGTGCGGTCCTCGCCGGCGGTCGTCCCGCCCGAGGACGTCGCGACCACCCGGAAGTGGTAGGTGCGGTTGGGCAGCAGGCCCGTGAGCGGCGCGCTCACGGCGTGGTCGGTGCCGTCGGACCCGGCCGCGGCGCCGCCGAGGGGGACGTCCGTGCCGTAGCTCGTGTCCGTGCCCCATTCGAAGCGGTAGGTGGTCGCGGCGTTCTGCGGGTTGACGGTGGCGTTGATCGTGGCACCGGTGGGTGCGACCGACGTCGCCCCCTCGGTCGTCGCCGACGGCGCGCCCGCGGCCGTCGTGGTGAGGACGTGGTCGGCGCCCGTCGTGGTGCCGGTGGCGTTGGTCGCCACGACGCGCACGTGGTAGGTCGTGCTCGGGCTCAGCCCGGTCAGGGCGGCGGTGGCGGGCTGCTCGACCGCGCCCGACCCCGCCGACGACGACGAGGTCGTCTGGCCGTACGCGGTGGTCGTGCCGTACTCGAAGACGTAGGTCGTGGCCTGCGAGTTGGGCGTGACCGGCGCCGAGACCGTCGCGGTCGTGCTCGTCACCGCGGCGTCGCGGACGTCACCCACCGTCGGCAGCGCGGTGATGCGGCCGATCGCGCCCTCGGCCTCCATGGCGAACCACAGGGCGCCGTCGCTGCCGGCGGCGATGCCCTGCGGGTCGGCCGAGGCGGGCAGCCCCGCGGTGAAGGTCGTGATCGCCCCCGACGTCGTGACGCGGCCGATGGCGTTGGCGCCCGGGTCGGTGAAGTACAGGTGGCCGTCGGGCCCGGCGGTGATGCCCTGCGGCGCGCTGCCGCCCGGGAGGCCGGCGGTGAACTCGGTGATGACGCCCTGCGGCGTGATCCGCCCGATCGCGGCGTTGCCCGACTCCGTGAACCACAGGTTGCCATCGGGCCCTGCGGCGATCTCCTGCGGCTTGCCGGTGACCAGGCCGGCGTTGAACTCGGTGATGACGCCCTGCGGCGTGATCCGGCCGATCCTCTTCGCCGCCGCCTCCGTGAACCAGAGGTTGCCGTCGGGGCCGCGCGTGATCGAGAGCGCGTTGGCGTTGCTGGTGAGGCCGGAGCGGACCTCGGTCAGCGCACCGCCCGAGGTCAGGCGCCCGATCGCGCCCTTGCCCGCCTCGGTGAACCAGACGCTGCCGTCCGGGCCGCCCGTGATGCCCTGGGGCTGGTCGGCGAGGCCGTCGAACTCCGTGATCGCGGCGGCGTCGGTGATCCGGGCGACGGTCTTCTTCTTCGCCTCCGTGAACCACATGCCACCGGGCCCCTCGGCGATGCCGAGGATCTTCGGGTCGCCCGAGATGCCGTTCGTGTAGGTCGTGATCGCCCCGGCCGCGTTGATGCGGCCGACGACCGGCGAGGAGCCGGTGTGCGCGAACCAGACCTCGCCGCCGAGGCCCGCGGCCACCGCGTGCGGGTTGGCGTCCGAGAGCATCCCAGAGACGTGCTGGGTGATCGCCGGGTCGGCCGCCGCGGTGGCGCGCCTGCGCGGGCCCCGGACCCGCGTCGTCGAGCACGGCGGCCGGCTCGTGCTGCCCGGGGTCACCGACGCGCACGTGCACTTCCTCCAGGGCTCGCTGAGCCTCACCGCCGCGCGCGGCCAGCTGGTCGCGCACCGCGGTCGAGCGCGACGACAGCTCGCGCAGCCAGGCCCGCTGGACGCGGTCCAGCCGCGCGGCGCGACGGGCGCCCTGCGCGGCGCGGTCGAGCTCGCGCCCGGCCGCCTCGGCCGCCCGCGCGAAGCGGGCGGTGGAGTTGCTGTTGCCCACGGTGCTCCCTCCTCGGTCCCCTGCTGGGCCGAGCCTAGCGTCGGCGCGTGTGGCGCGTGGACGCTCGTCCGGCTGCTGACCGCGCGGTCAGGTCGAGGCGAACACCACCGTGCGCGAGGACGCCTCAGGCTCGGCGAACGCCAGCAGCCGCTCGGCCTCGTCGGTCAGCGCGCCCTTCGCCCGGCGCGGCAGCGACCCGAACGGCGCAACGGTCAGCGTCGCCCGCCGGCCCTTGCGCGCGACCGCCCACGTGCCCGCGACCACGCCGTCCCACAGGAACGTCGCCCGCACGCGGAGGTTCCTGGTGGTGATCGCGCCCCTGTGGGCGTCGGGCACGACGCGCGAGCGGTCCTCGTGCGCGAGGACGAGGCTGTCGAAGTCGGGCAGGAAGCGCGGCGGCGCGGGGGCGTCCTCGCCGGGCCGCGGCGCGCCGGGGAGGTCGAACAGCTCGCGGCCGCGCTCGTCGCGTACGACGACGAGCTCGTCGCGGAGGTCGTCGAGCACCGGCGCGAGCCCCTTCAGGCCCGACCAGCGCTGCACGTCGGCCGCCGTCGCCGGCCCGAACGCGGCGAGGTGGCAGCGGACGAGGCCGGCGGGGCCCGCGCCCCGGGGGCGCCCGTCGGCGGGCGCGAAGCGCGCGTCGCGCGGGAACGCCCACGGGTCGGCGGTCGGCACCATCACCAGCGGGAGGTTCGTGCGCACCGCGTAGCCCAGCGCGCGCTCGTCGACGCCGGGGAACCGCGCGGCCAGCAGCGCCCGCAGCTCGCCGAACGTGCGCGGCTCCTCCTCGAGCAGCCCACGCGCGACGGGCAGCAGCGCGTCGAGGTCCAGGCCCCCGTCGCGGCCGCGCAGCGCCCCGGTCATGGCCGCCGAGAGCACCGGCTGCAGCACGCCCCGCAGGTCCAGGAAGTCCTCGCGGCCGGCGACGTGCAGCGTCGCGCGCGTGAGCAGCCCGCGGACGACGGCGCCCTCGCGCAGCGCGCCCGCGAGGTCCTCGCGGGCGAAGCCCTCCAGGCGCGACCACAGCGCGAGGTACGGCGGCCGGGGCTCCTGCGCCTGCAGGCCGCCGAGCCGCCCGACGGCCTCGACCGCATCGAGCGGGGCGCGCTCGAGCAGCAGCTGCCGCGCCAGCGTCGCGCGGTTCAGCGCCCGCGGCGACAGGACCTCGCTCACGCCAGCTCCACCAGCGCGAACGACACGCGGCCGCCGTCCACCGTGGCCTCGCCCATCGTGTGGACCGGCTGCCGGCGCCGGTCGGTCGGGCTGCCCGGGTTGAGGCTGTGGCCGAAGACGACCGCGTCGCAGTCCGGGAACCGCGCCCGCAGCCGCGCCAGTCGGCCGGCCGCCGGCCCGGCGTCGTGGACCATCCCGATCCGCGCCCCGGCCGCCTCGACCACGCGCTCGGCGGGCAGCCGCCGCCGGATCGCCTCCTCGTCGACGTTGCCGTGCACCGCCGCCACCGGCGGGCCGAGCGCGAGCAGCTCGTCCAGGAACGCCGCGCTCACGAAGTCGCCCGCGTGGAGGACGAGGTCCGCGGCGCGCACCCGCGCGACGCACGCCTCCGGCAGCCGCCGCGCGCCGCGCGGGAGGTGGGTGTCGGAGAGGACCGCGAGCCGCATGGCCGCCGCCACCGTAGCCTTCGCCGATGGCCGCCGTCGCCGAGCCCCCTGCGCCGCCCGCCCCGCCGCCGCCCGCGTCGGCGCTCCCGCCCGGGCCGTCGATCGACCCGCGCCGCCAGGTGCTGGCGTGGGTGTTCCGCCCCGAGTGGCTGATGGAGCGCGGCCGCGAGGAGTGCGGCGACGTGTTCACCATGCACCTGCCGATCGGGACGATCGTCTCGGTCGCCGACCCCGCGGCGATCAAGCAGGTCTTCACCGGCGACCCCGACGTGCTGCGCGCGGGCGAGGGCAACAAGCCGCTGGAGCCGGTGCTCGGCCCCGAGTCGCTGCTGCTGCTCGACGGGCCCCGCCACCTCAAGCGCCGCCGGCTCGTCCTGCCGCCCTTCCACGGCGACCGCCTGGAGGTCTACGCGCGCGACATGGCGGCGCTGACCGAGCAGGACCTCGCGACGTGGCCGGCCGGCACGCCGTTCGCGCTCGAGCCGCGGATGCGCGAGATCACGCTGGCGGTGATCGTCCGGGTCGTCTTCGGCATCGAGGACGACGCCCGCGCCGCCCTGCTGCGCCGGCTGATCCCGCAGCTGCTGCCCGACGGCGGCCTGTCGACGCTCGTGCTGCTGCCCGCCTTCCGCCGCGACCTCGGCCCGCGCTCGCCCTGGCGCCGGTTCCTCGCCGCCCGCGCGGCGGTCGATCGCGTGCTGTTCGAGGAGATCGCCGAGCGCCGCACGCGCGCCGACCTCGCCGAGCGCACCGACGTGCTGTCGCTGCTCGTCCAGGCCCGCGACGAGGAGGGCGAGCCGCTCACCGACCGCGAGCTGCGCGACGAGCTGATGACGCTGCTGCTCGCCGGCCACGAGACGACGGCGACCGCGCTGGCGTGGACGTTCGAGCTGCTGCACCGCCGGCCCGACGCGAAGGCGCGTGCCGTCGCCGAGGCGCGCGGCGGCACCGAGACCGCGTACCTCGACGCCGTCGGCGCCGAGGCGCTGCGCCTCAAGCCGCCGATCCCGATGGTCGCGCGCCGGCTGACCGCGCCCTTCGAGGTCGCCGGCCACGTGCTGCCCGCGGGCGCGCGGCTGGGGCCGAACATCCTCCTCACCCACCGCCGGCTGGACCTCTACCCCGACCCGTACGCCTTCCGGCCCGAGCGCTTCCTGGGCAAGGGGCCCGAGACCTACAGCTTCCTGCCGTTCGGCGGCGGCATCCGCCGCTGCGTCGGCGCCGCGTTCGCCCAGCTCGAGCTGCGCACCGTCCTGCGGACCGTGCTGGCCGGCGCCGACCTCGAGCCCGCCTCGGAGCGCCCGGAGCGCACCCGCCGCCGGGCGGTCGTGCTCACGCCGGCGGGCGGTGCGCGGTCCGTGCTCGTGCGGCGCGCCTGACGCGCGCCTCGCGCCGGGCCGCGGCGGCGGCCATCACGCGGCGCACGACCCGCAGCGCCGGCCGCGCGCGGCCGCGGTAGTCGACCAGCGCCGAGTCCCAGTTCTCCGGCGGCGGCAGCGCGTTCCAGTGGTACAGGTAGACGCGGGTGATACGCCGGCTCAGCGGCACCAGCCGGTCGAAGACCCAGCGCGTCGCCTTGGCCGCGTGCGCCGGCGACTCCTCGAAGCCGACCTTGCGCTTGTTGCGCCGCTCGACGATGCCGCCGGTCTCCGTCAGCCAGACGTGGCCCGGGACGGTGCGCAGCATCGTGCGCGTGCCCGCGGTGCGGAAGCGGTTGGCGTCGATGTAGTTGTGCAGCCCCCACAGCCTGGGCCGGTAGCCCAGGTGCCTGGTGAACGCCCGCAGCCACGAGCGCATGTTGGGCATGTCGAGGACCTCGGCCGCGAGGATCGTGCACGTCGGGCACTCCTTGCGCAGCGCCCGGTAGTAGGCGGCCACGAGCTGCGGGCGGTGGCACGTCGGCTCGCCGCAGTGGTTGGCCTCGTTCCACGTCGCGAACGTCGTCACCCACGGGTAGCGGGCGCGGAACTGGCGGAACTCCCACTTCAGCCGCTCCGGCGTGGGCAGCACGCGCCGGCGGTCGCCGCGGGCGTGCCAGAACCCGACCAGCGGCGTGACCCCGGAGGCCCGCGCGGCGTTGAGCCACTGGTCGAGCTCGGCGCGCTCCCAGTCGCTGTTGAGCGCGTCCCACGAGACGGCCAGCCGCGCGTGGCGCACGCCGAGCCCGTGGAAGCGCGGGTCCGAGAACATGTCGGGCTTCTGGTCGCCGATGCCCAGGACGAGCGCGTGGGACGCCGCGGGCGCCGCGAGCGCCGCCGCCAGCGTGGCGGCCAGGACCAGCAGGCGCACGCGCATGGCTAGGCCGCCGGCTCCTCGGTGAGGACGGTGTCCTCGTGGCTGTAGGGCGGCGCGCAGCAGCACAGGAGCACGAGCGGGTCGTCGCCCGTGTTCCACAGCTTGTGCTCGGCGCCCGGCGGGATGACGGCGCAGTCGCCGGCGCGCACGTCGCGCTCCTCGTCGCCGATCCGCAGCCGGCCGGTGCCGGCGGTGAAGAAGTACAGCTCCTCGGCCTCGCGGTGGAAGTGGGCGGTCGTCGCCATCCCCACCGGGACGGTGGCCTCGGCCAGGCTCTGCTGCCGCGAGGGCAGCGTCACGCGCCCGGCGATCTCCCTGATGGTGGAGCCGTCGAGCGTGGTGAAGGCCTCCGCGTCCTCCAGGTTCCCCACGTGCACCGCCCGCAAGGTACCCAACGGACCGGGCGGCTGAGCGCCCGACGCACACCGCATGGGGGTGCGTCGGGCGCGGGTGCTGCCGACTAGGCGACGGCCCTGCGGGCCGCCTCGCCGTCCAGGCGCCGGGCCATCGCGGCCAGGGCGCCCGCGGCGCCGGACCGCACGCGGCCGGCGGGCGGGGACTTCCCGCGCCGCAGGTGCGCTTGCGCGAAGGCGTGGGCCTCGGGGCGCGGAGCGACGGCCTTGGCGTAGTCGGAGTGGAGGTTGAACTGCATGAGCGGTGTGCTCCTTCGGTTGGTGTGGTGAAGGGCCACCGCCCGCGGTACGGGCTCGTGCGAGGACCGGGTGCGGGCGGTGTGCCCGCGAACCCGATCTACGAGAAGAGACCTAGGACGCGAGCAGGCGCGGCGACACGGCACCGAGGACGCCGTTGGGCGTCTTGGTGAACATGGGGATGTCGCGGCGGAGGCTTCGCATCGAGGTCTCCCTCCTACATCGGAGGATGGCGCCACGGTAACGACCGCGGCGCCATCGCGCAAGGGCGGTTAGCCCTACTTCTGACCAACCTGTACGGGTCGGGCTAGGCCAGGCCCAGCAGGCGCCGCACGACGTCGAGCGCGGGGCGCGGGCCGTCCGGGCCGACGAGGCCCGAGTCCCACGTCTTGCCGTCGCCCGCGCCGGTGTTCCAGTGGTAGAGGTACACGCGCTCGATCCGCGGGCTGACCTTGACGAGCTTGTTGAAGACGAAGCTCGTGACCTCGGCCGCGCGCGTCGGCGAGGTCGGGAAGGCCACCTTGCTCTTGTTGTTGCGCGAGACGACGCCGCCCGTCTCGGTCAGCCACAGCCGCCCCTTGATCGCCTTGAGGACGCTGCGCGTGCGCTTGGTGCTCTTGAGGTTCGCGTCGACGTAGTTGTGCAGGCCCCAGACGCGCGGCGTGCGCTTGGCGGTCTTGACGAACCGCCTGGCCCACGAGTCGAGGTTCTTGTGGTCGACGAGGTCCGCGCCCAGGACGACGCAGGTGCGGCACGCCTTGCTGAGGGCCAGCCACCACTTCGCCACGAGCTCGGGCTTCTTGCTGAGGTTCGGCTCGTTCCACACCGCGACCTCGCGCAGGCCGGCGTAGCGGGCGCGCAGCTTCTTGAACTGCGTCGCGAACTCCTTCGGCGTGGGGTTGTAGCTCTTGCGCCGCGGCGAGCGGTCGAAGGTCAGCAGCGGATGGGCGCCGGTGGCGTTGGCGCCGGCCATCCACAGGTCGAGGTCGAGCCTGGCCTTCGGGTCCTTCAGGACGTCCCACGGGACGGTCTTGCGGACGTACTTGATCCCGAGCTCGGTGAAGCGCGGGTCGTCGAACATGTCGGCCTTCTGGTCGGCGATGCCGAGGCCGACCTTGGCCTGGGCCGCGGCGGGCGCGACGGCGGTCGCGAGCAGGAAGGCGAGGAGGAGGGACTTGATCAGGCGCATCAAAGGAGGGAACGAGCCGGGGACGGGATCCTTGCTCCCATCGGCCCGCCATCCTAGGAGCTTGAGCCCGCCGGTCCTCAGTCGTAGGGGACGAAGTCCCGCTTGCGGGCGCCGCACACGGGGCACAGCCACGTGTCCGGGATGTCGGCGAACGCCGTCCCGGGCGGGATGCCGCCGTCGGGGTCGCCCTCCGCCGGGTCGTAGACCAGGCCGCAGGACTCGCAGATGTAGCGCTGCGTCGCGGTCGCCGTGGCGCTCATGCGGGCACCGCCTCCTCCTCGGAGGGCGCCAGCGAGACGCCGATGACCTTCAGCCGGCGGGTCAGCGCGGTGAACGCGAAGCCGTGGACCTCGTCGCTGGAGACGCCGAGGATCTCGTAGCTCTCGCCGAGCTCGAAGCCCTTGGGCGTGAGCACGCCGGCCGCGACCGGGATGAGCTCCTGCAGCGTCCTCTGGATCCGCGCCCGCAGCGCCGGGTCCTTGGCCTTCTGCTGCAGGAACCAGGTGCCGAAAGCGACGTGGCGGTGCTCGTCCTGGGAGATCATCCGGAAGCCCTCCAGGAACCCGGGCAGGATCCCGCGCTCCTCGAAGACCTTCGTGAGCGTGTGCTGGCCGGTCAGCGCGAGCGTGCCCTCGATGACCATGTGGTAGGTCGTCACGAAGTCGACCTTGGCCTCCAGGTCGGTGGGGTCGGCCAGCAGCCGCCGGTTCGCGTCGACCAGCACGTCGTCGAACAGGTGCTTGAACGCGTCGTTGAGGTCCTCGCGGGCGCGCTCCAGCCGCTGCTCGAAGGTCCCGTCGTAGCCGACCACGTTGGCGTAGAAGTTGTTGAAGTGCTGCGCGTGGCGGGCCTCGTCGACCTGCTGGGTGGTGAGGAAGTGCTCCTCGCTCTGGGTCTCGTAGGCGCCGACCAGGCCGTTGAACTGGGTCGCCACCCGCTCCTCGCCGATGAAGAACGACGACAGGAACCACACGACGTAGTCCTTGTCCTCGTCGCTGAGGCTCGCCCAGTCCTCGCGGTCCTGCGTGAAGTCGATCGTGTGCGACTGCCAGGGCTGGCGCTCCCACAGCTCGTAGAGCTGCTGGGGGTCCATCAGCTTGACCTTGGACAGCTGCGACTCGTCGGTGATCGTCGCGACGTCGCCCTGCGACGTCAGCTCGAGGAGGTTCGCCATGGCGCGGGATCCTGACACGCTGTTTGACACGGTGTCAAGCGGCGGGCGCCGGAGGGGCGCCCGATAAGGTGTGGCCCATGCCCGTCGAGCACCGCGAAGGCCCGCAGACGGCCAAGAGGGCGCAGGTGCAGGCCGCCGTCCTGCAGGCCACCGAGCGGCTGCTCGCCGACGGCGCGAAGTTCGCCGAGCTCGACGTGGGCAGCATCGCCACGGCGGCGGGCATCTCCCGCACGGCGTTCTACTTCTACTTCAAGGACAAGCGCGACCTGCTCATGCGGCTCGCGGGCGACGTCTCCGAGCAGCTCTACGAGCAGGCCGACATCTGGTTCTCGGGCTCGGGCGATCACGTCGCCGAGGTCCGCGAGGCGCTGCACCGCATCCACGGGCTCTACGAGGAGCACGGCGTGCTGCTGCGCGCGATCACCGAGGTCTCGACCTACGACGAGGAGATCGCGACCTTCTGGCGCGGCCTACTCGGCCGCTTCGTCGACCCGACCGTCGCGCGGATCGCCGAGGCCGGCGCGGCGCCGGGGCCCGCGCGGGCGACCGCGTTCGCGCTGGTCTGGATGACCGAGCGCACCTTCTACGAGAACCTCGTCCAGGGCGAGCCGCTGCCCGGCGACGAGGTCGTCGACGCGCTCGCGGGCATCTGGGCGCGCTCGGTCTACGGGACCTAGCGCCCCAGGGCCTCGAACTCCTCGGTCTCGCGGCGCACCGCGTCGAACTCGTTGGTCTCCATCCGCCGCTGCGTGTCGGCCTCGACCTCGGCGTCGGTGGCGTCGGGCCGCCCGTAGCGCATGCGCAGCGCGTTGAGCCGGTTGAACTTCAGGATCTCGAGCACGTAGACGAGGTAGACGCTCGCCGCCAGGACGAGCAGCAGGATCGACCCCATGACGATCGACCACCCGGCGTGCAGGCGCCCGCCGTTGTCGGAGTAGGGCACGAAGCGCAGGGCGATCGCGGCGCCGGCCACCAGCAGCGTCCACGCGTACAGGTAGAGCACGGTCTGGCGCTGGGTGAACCCGATCCGGCTGAAGCGGTGGTGGAAGTGGTTGGCGTCGGCCACGTAGACCTTGCGCCGGTACTTCAGCCGCTTGAGCACCACGAACGTCGTGTCCAGGAACGGCACGGCGAGGATCACCAGCGGAAGCACCAGCGCCAGCACCGCCTGCGTCTTGACCGCGCCCTCGACGGCGACGACGCCGAGCAGGTAGCCGAGCAGGTTCGAGCCGCAGTCGCCCATGAAGGCCGACGCGGGCGGGAAGTTGTGGCGCAGGAAGCCCAGCGCCGCGCCGGCGATGATCGCCGCCAGCACCGCCGCGGTCGCGCGCTCGAGGTCGAACGCGATGACCGAGAACGCCGCCGCGGAGATCGCGCAGACGCCCGCGGCCAGCCCGTCGACGCCGTCGGAGAAGTTCACGATGTTCATCACGGCGACGATGCCGAGCACGGTCACCGGGATCCCGAGGTCGCCGAGCTCGACGCGGTGCACGAAGGGCAGCGTGAAGTCGGTGACCTCGACGCCCTCCAGCACGGGCAGCAGCGCGGCGCCGACCTGGCCCACGAGCTTCGCCCCCGGCGGCAGCTCGAGGATGTCGTCCAGCGCGCCGACGACGGCGATGAGCACCGCGCCCGCGAGGATCGCCCGGTAGCGCGCGTCGTCGACCGGCAGCCAGATCAGTGCGGCGACGAGCACCCCCGCGAGGATCGCCAGACCGCCCAGCCGCGGGGTCGGGCGCTCGGCCAGCCCGCGGGCCCGCGGCTCGTCCACCGCGCCGACCTTCCAGGCCAGGCGCGAGGACAGGGGCGTGAGCACGAGGGCGACCACGGCCGCCACCGCGCCTGCTGCTGCGGCGTCCCAGCCGTCGAGGTGCATCCCCCATAGGATCGCAGGCTGCGCAGCGGCATCTCGCCGGGCGACCTGTGAGACTCACGCGCCAGTGCGGGTCTGGGTGGATCTCACGGCGCCGGCGCACCCGGTCGTCTTCCGGCCGATCGTGGCGCGGCTGCGGGCCGCCGGCCACGAGGTCGAGGTGACCGCGCGCGACTACGCGCAGACGCTCGAGCTCTGCCGGCTGCACGGGCTCGACGCCTACGAGGTCGGCCGCCACGCCGGCGCGTCGCGCGTCGGCAAGGCCACGTCGCTGGTCGGCCGCACGTCGCGCCTGCTGCGGTGGGCGCGCGGCCGCGGGTTCGACCTCGCGCTCGCGCACGGCTCCAACGACCTCCCGCTGGCCGCCCGCATGCTCGGCGTCCCGGCCGTCGACACCTTCGACTACGAGTGGGCGACGCTGCAGCACAACGTCGGCTGCCGGTTCGCCACGCGCGTGCTCGTCCCCGACGCGATCCCGCCCGAGCGGCTGCGGCGCTACGGCGTCGGGCCCGGGAAGCTGCGCCAGTACCCGGGGCTCAAGGAGGAGTACTACCTCGCGGACTTCACGCCCGACGAGGGCGTCCTCGACGCGCTGGGCGTCGACCGCTCGCGGGTGCTCGTGGTGCTGCGCCCGCCGCCGGACGTCTCGCTCTACCACCGCAAGTCCAACCCGCTGTTCCCGCAGGTGCTGGACCGGATCGGGCACGATGAGGGCGTGCACGCGGTCGTGGTCCCCCGCACGAACGAGCAGCGCGCCCACGTGCGCGCGCTCGCGCTGCCGTCGGTGATCGTCCCCGACGGCGCCGTCGACGGGCAGAGCCTCATCGCCCTGGCCGACCTGGTGGTCTCCGCGGGCGGGACCATGAACCGCGAGGCGGTCGCGCTCGGCACGCCGGTGTACACGACGTACGGCGGCCGCCTGGGCGGCGTCGACGAGCAGCTGATCCGCGAGGGCCGGCTGCGGCCGGCGACGGACGCGCGGGCGATCGAGCTGCGCAAGCGCGACGCGACCAGCGAGCCGATGCGCCGGGACCCGCAGCTGCTCGTGGACCTCATGCTCGAGGTCGCCGCGTGAAGGCCCCGGCGCTCGACGCGCTGCCCGAGCCGCAGACCCGGGCCGAGCGCAAGCGCACCGCCGAGCTCGCCGCCACGCACGACCTCGCGCGCCGGTACGCCGAGCTCGCCGCCCACCCGTACACGCGCCGGCGCGTCGACGTCCTGCTCCGCGGGCTCGACGTCCTGCTCGCGGGGACGATGCTCGTCGCCTGCTCGCCGTTCATCGGCGTCGCGGTCTTCGCGGTGCTCGTCACCTCGGGCCGGCCGGTGCTCTACCGCGGCTGGCGCGTCGGCCGCGCGGGCGAGCTGTTCACGATGTACAAGCTGCGCACGCTGCGCCCGGACGCCGAGAAGCGCCTCGGCCCGTTCCAGGACAAGGAGCTCGACGCGCGCACGGAGTCCGAGGTCACGCGCGTGGGCCGCGTGCTGCGCGCGACCCAGCTCGACGAGCTGCCCCAGCTCTACAACGTGCTGCGCGGCGACATGTCGATCGTCGGGCCGCGGCCGATCCGCCCGGTGTTCTTCGAGCAGCTCGTCGAGGAGATCCCGCAGTACTGGCAGCGGCTGGTCGTCCGGCCCGGGCTGACCGGCTTCGCGCAGCTGCGGATGCAGCGCGACACGACGTGGGCCGAGAAGCTGGCCCACGACCTCGAGTACCTCGCCGACCGCTCGGTGCGCCTGTACCTGCGGATCGTCCTGGCCACCGCGCGGCGGCTGCTCGGCCGCATCGGCCAGGAGGTCTCGGCGCTGGGCCGCGGCCCGGGCTAGCCGATGTGCGGGATCTGCGGCCTCGTCGCGCTCGACGGCGGCGCGGTGGACGCCGCGCCGCTGCGGGCGATGGCGGGCGCGCTGGAGCACCGGGGCCCCGACGGCCACGGCGAGCTCGTCGACGGCCCGGTCGCGCTGGCCAACCGGCGGCTGGCCATCATCGACCTCGAGCACGGCGAGCAGCCGATGGGCTCCGAGGACGGCCGCGTGCAGGTCGTCCAGAACGGCGAGGTCTACGACCACGCGGCGCTGCGCGAGGAGCTGCGGCGCCGCGGCCACCGGTTCGCGACGCGCTGCGACACCGAGGTCCTCGTGCACGGCTTCGAGGAGTGGGACGTGGGCGTGCTCGAGCGCCTGCGCGGGATGTTCGCGATCGCGTTCTGGGACGCGCGCGAGCGGCGGCTGGTCCTCGCGCGCGACCGCTTCTGGATCAAGCCGCTGTACTGGGGCGTGCACGACGGGCGGCTGGCCTTCGCGTCCGGGCTCAAGGCGCTGCGCCGCGTGCCCGGGCTGTGCGGCGAGCTCGACCACGACGCGCTCGAGGCCTACCTCGCGTTCAACTCGATCCCCGCGCCGCTGTCGATCTTCCGCGGCGTGCGCAAGCTGCCCCCGGGCCACCTGCTGGAGTGGCGCCCGGGCCGCGAGCCCGAGGTCCGTCGCTGGTGCCGGCCCGGGCCGGTGCCGGCGGGCGAGGTCCGGCGCGAGCGCGGCGGCGACCTGGCCGCCGAGCTGCGCGACCGGATGCGCGACAGCGTCCGCGCCCACCTCGTCGCCGACGTGCCCGTCGGCGTCTTCCTCTCCGGCGGCGTGGACTCGTGCACGCTGGCGGCGCTGGCGGCCGAGGTCTCCGCCGAGCCGGTGCGGACGTTCTCGATCGGGTTCGAGGAGCGCTCCTTCGACGAGCTCGACCGCGCGCGGCTGGTCGCCCGCCGCTACGGCACCGACCACCACGAGGTCGTGCTGCGGCCCGACGCGGCGCAGCTGCTGCCGGAGATCGTCGACGCCTTCGACGAGCCGTTCGCCGACTCGTCGGCGCTGCCGACCTACGCGGTCTCGCGGCTGGCCGCCGAGCACGTGAAGGTCGCGCTGTCGGGCGAGGGCGGCGACGAGCTCTTCGGCGGCTACTTCACCTACGTGGCCGACCGGCTCGCACCGTGGCTCGCGCGCCCGGCGTCGCTCGCGCGGCCGCTGGTGGAGCGGCTGCCCAGCACGTCGGGCCGGGTCTCGCTGGACTACAAGGCCAAGCGGTTCGTGCGCGCGGCCGCGCTGCCGGCGCTCGAGCGCCACCACGGCTGGAAGGAGATCAACGCGCCCGAGGTCCGGGCCGCGATGCTCGACGGCCGGCGCGGCGCCGACCCGGTCGACCTCCTGCGCGCCCGCTACGCGGAGACCGAGGGCGCCCAGGCGCTGGCGCGCCTGCAGGACGTCGACGTCGGCATCTACCTCCCCGACGACCTGCTGGTGAAGACCGACCGCGCGTCGATGGCCCACTCGCTCGAGGTGCGGGTGCCGTTCCTGGACCCGGAGGTCAGCGACCTCGCCTTCGCGCTGCCCACCAGGCACAAGGTGCGCGGGACGGCCAAGAAGGTCCTGCTGCGCCGGGCGGCCGCGCCGCTGCTTCCGCGCGAGGTCGTCGTCGGGCGCAAGAAGGGGTTCTCGATCCCGGCGGCGGCGTGGCTGCGCGGCGACCTGCTGCCGATGGCCCGCGACCTGCTCTCGCCCGAGGCGCTGCGCCGCGGCGGCGTCCTGGACCCCGCGCCGGTGCAGCGGCTGCTCGACGAGCACGTCGCGCGCACCGAGGACCACTCGCGACCGCTGTGGGGCCTGCTGTGCCTCGCGCTCTGGATGGACCGGTGCGGATCCTCCTCGTGACGCAGATGTGGCCGTCGCCGGCGGCGCCCGACCTCGGCAGCTTCCTGCTGCCGCTGGTGCGCGAGCTCGAGACGCTGGGCCACGAGGTCGAGGTCGCGGCGATCTCGCGCCGCGGCGGCTCGCCGGCGAAGTACG
>JACRMD010000166.1 GCA_016215085.1 Solirubrobacterales bacterium
CGTCGGTCCGCCCCGCCCGCGTCGCCCGCCGCCGCCGCGACCGCAGCAGCGCCAGCGTCTCGCCGACGGTCCCCGCGTGCGCGCACAGGCGCGGGAAGAGCGCGCAGAGCACGCGCGCGCAGGTCTCCGCGTCGGCCAGCGCGCGGTGGGAGACCTCGACCTCGATGCCCAGCGACTCGGCCAGCGGGCGGAGCTTGCGCTGGCGGGCGAGCGGGTGCAGCTGGCGCGCCAGGGCGACCGTGCACAGCACGGGCGGGTCGGGCCACTCGAGGCCGGCGCGGTCGAAGGCCTGGCAGAGCACGCGCTTGTCGAACGCGGCGCTGTGCGCCACGAGGACGCGGCCGTCGAGCAGCTCGGCGAGCTCGGGCAGCGTCGCCTCGGCCGGCGGCGCCTCGTCGACCATCGACTGGGTGATGCCGGTGAACCGCTGGATCCCGCGCGAGAGCGGGGCGCGGACGGCGACGAGCGTCTCCCAGCGGTCGTGCAGCTCGCCGCCGCCGACGAGCACCGCGCCGACCTCGGTGAGCTCGCAGAGGTCGCCGCCCAGGCCGTTGGTCTCGGTGTCGACGCACAGGAACTCGGCGGTGGCGAGCGGGGCGTCGTGGTCGAGGGCGGCGAGCATCGGGGCGCGTGTGGTACCGCCGCGACCGGACGGCTCGCGAGGGCCGTTGCACCGGCTTCGGGCGTTGACGACCGGGATGCGGGGTAGCTTCCGTGCGCATGGCGACGTTCGCTCCCAACCCGGACACCGACGTGCAGCTCGCCGAGCTCGACGATCGCGTCAAGCGCGCGTGGGCCGCCTACAAGGAGCAGCTCAGCCCGTTGCAGGGCGCCGAGTACGCCACGGCGGAGGAGCGCTGCTGGGACGAGCTGCAGGCGACGCTGCGCGAGATCGAGTCCGACCGCGCGGAGCTCGCGGTCGGCACCCGGTAGCGCGCGACGCACCTCGGTGTGGCGCATGAGGCCCTGCTCGGCTAGGGTTCGGCGACGGCCCGCCCGCCACGGCAGGCCCCGGGTCGAGGGATGAGGAGCTTGAAGCGAGCATCGCGCAGGATGCCGATGGCGATCGTCGCCGTCGTGTGCACCGTCGCCGCCGCCGGCGCCGATCGTGGTCAGCGCCTCGATCAGCGACAGCGCGGTCTCCGTCTCGCCGAGGAAGTTCGGCGCCGGGCCCATCACGCTGGTCATCGCCAACCAGTCCGGCGCCGCCCAGCAGGTGACGCTGGAGACCGAGGACACGCCCGGCTCCGGCCCCGGCTCGCGCCCCGTCGAGACCGGGCCGATCAGCCCGCGCGACACCGCCTCGGTGAAGGCCGACGTGCGCGAGGGCACCTACGCCCTGCGCGTCGCGGCCGACGGCGTGCGCGCCGCGAAGATCACGGTCGGCGCCGAGCGCAAGTCCGCGCAGAACGAGCTCCTGCAGCCGTAGCCGGGCGTCGCCGGCGCGGTGCGTCTGGCCGATGCGCGACCATCGCCGCATGCGGGTCCTCGCGATCGCCCTGCTCGCCGCCGCGGTCCTCGGCCTCCCGGCCGCCGCGTCCGCGAAGCCGACGGCCCAGCAGACGCTGTTCCGCGACACGATCCTCAAGGACTAGGGCACCACCAGCGCGGTCAAGCGGCTGCTGACCAAGCAGGGCGGCATCGTCGACCCGCGCAGCGGGTTCGTCGACGTCACCGGCGACGGCCGCCAGGACGCGATCGCGCTCGTCACCACCGGCGGCGCCGCGGGCACCGTCGCGCTCTACGTCCTGAGCACCCACGGCCAGACCGGGGACGACACGGCGCTGCGCGTCCTGTTCCGCCTGCAGACGCTGCACCGCGCGACCGTCCAGCTGCGCGAGACCACCCTCAGCGTGCTCGAGCCGAAGTGGTCGGTGGGCGACGACCTGTGCTGCCCGAAGACCCAGCGCGTGCGCGACTACGGCTTCGACCCGGCCCGCGGCGCGTTCGTCCGCACCGACGACCGCGAGATCGAGGCCCCCAAGCCCGGCGGCGCGGCCACCAAGGCGCGCGGCGGCGGCACCGGCGCCGACTGACCTCCGAAGCGGGTCGTGTGACGCAGCGCACATTCCGTGCGCTTGCGCAACCACTGCATGCACGCAATCATTGCGTGCATGCAAGCAACTGGCGTGTCCGCGAAGGAGGTCGCCGCCGAGCTGCTCGCGCTCTGGCACTTCCTCATGAAGGGCGGCGCGCCGGCCCTGTACCGCCTGCTCGACGAGCTCGACCTCTCGATGACGCAGATCAAGACGCTGCACGCGCTCGACGACTGCGGCCGCGAGCTGAGCGTCAAGGACCTCGCCGAGAAGCTGGGCATGTCCGTGCCCAACGCCAGCCGGACCGCCGACACCCTGCTCAAGCGCGGCTACCTCGAGCGCCGCGAGGACGAGCACGACCGCCGGATGCGCCGCGTCGGCATCACGGCCGCCGGCCGCGAGGCCGTCGAGCGGATCGACACCGTGCGCCTGCAGAACCTCCAGGACTACGCCGAGACCCTCACCCCCGAGCAGCGCACCGCGCTGCACGCCTCCCTCTCCTCCCTTCCCCACAAGGAGCACTGCCCGTGACCGACGCGCTGCGGACCCGCTTCATCACCGACGACAACCGTCGCTGGTGGACGCTGGGCGCGATGTGCTTCGCGCTGTTCATGGTGATGCTCGACAACACCGTGGTGAACGTCGCCCTGCCCTCCATCCAGGAGGACCTCGGCGCGTCGATCAGTGGCCTCGAGTGGACCCTGAACGCCTACACCCTGAGCTTCGCCGTGCTGCTGGTCACCGGCGGCCGGCTCGGCGACCTCTTCGGCCGCCGCCGGATGTTCCTCTTCGGCGTCGTGGCCTTCGGCTTCTCCAGCGCCATGATCGGCTTCTCCCAGAGCGAGGCGTGGCTCGTGGCCTTCCGCGCCGCGCAGGGCATCGGCGCGGCGTTCATGATGCCCGCGACGCTGTCGATCATCGCCAACGCGTTCCCGCCCGAGGAGCGCGGCAAGGCCATCGGCACGTGGGCCGGCGTCTCGGCGCTGGCGCTCGCCGTCGGCCCGGTGGTCGGCGGCTGGCTGGTCGACGCGGTCTCCTGGCAGTCGATCTTCTTCCTCAACATCCCCGTGGCGATCGCCGCCGTCGCGGTGACGCTGTTCGCCGCCGACGAGTCGCGCGACGAGACCGCGCCGCCGTCGGTCGACATCCCGGGCGTGGCCGCGCTGACCATCGGCCTCACGGCGCTGGTGCTCGCGCTCGTCGAGGGCAACGCCTGGGGCTGGGGCTCGCCGGCGATCGTCGCGCTGCTCGCCGCCGCGGTCTCCGGCCTGGCCGCCTTCGCGCTCATCGAGTCGCGCACGGCGTTCCCGATGGTCGACTTCCGGTTCTTCCGCTCGCGCGGCTTCCTCGGCGCGAACCTCGTCGCGTTCGTCATGTCCTTCGCGATGCTCGCGACGTTCTTCTTCATCGCGCTGTACCTGCAGAACGTCCGCGGCTACACCCCGCTGGAGGCCGGCGTCCGCTTCCTGCCGATGACCGCGGTGATCATCGCCGCGGGCCCGATCGCCGGCCGGCTGTCGGACCGCATCGGGCCGCGCCCGCTGATGACCGCCGGCCTGGCCGCGATCGCGGTCTCGCTGTTCTGGCAGGGCCACCTCGCGCCCGACACGCCCTACAGCACGCTGCTGGGCGCGTTCATCGTGATGGGCTTCGGCATCGGCCTGGTCATGTCGCCGATGAGCACGGCCGCGATGAACGCCGTCGAGCAGTCCAAGGCGGGCGTCGCCTCGGGCATCCTCTCGATGAGCCGGATGGTCGGCGGCACGTTCGGCATTGCCGCGATGGGCGCGCTGATCACCGGGCTGGGGCGCCACAAGATCGACGAGCTGCTGCCGGCCGTGCCCGAGGGCGCGCGCGAGAAGCTCGCCGACGGCCTCGGCGCCGGGCAGACCGCCGCGGGGCCGCACGCGAGCGCCGTGCAGGACGCGTTCCTCTACGCGCTCAACGACGGCCTGCGCCTCTCGGCGGTCGTCGCCGCCGTGGGCGCGGTGCTGGCGTGGCTGCTCATCGACCCGCGGGTCCCGGCCCGCGAGGCGCTCCCGGTCCCGAGCCCCGCCGCCGCCCCGGCGTCCGAGGCCATGGCCGAGGCCGCCGCCTAGACCTCCTCTGACCCCTCCCCCGGCGCGCGCACCACGGCGCGCGCCGCCGCAGGCCGGGGGTCCGTCCTGCCCCACCGCCACGATCCGTGGCGGTGCGCGTCCTCGAGCAGCTCGACCGCGACGAGATCGCCCGGCTCCTCGATGCCGGCGAGTTCTTCTGGCTGGACCTCGCGGCCCCCAGCGGCGCCGACGTCCAGGCCGTCGGCGAGGTCTTCGGGCTGCACCCCCTCGCCGTCGAGGACTCCGCCGAGTTCGGCCAGCGGCCGAAGCTCGACGACTACGGCGAGACCGCGCTGCTGGTCTTCTACGGCGTGCACGACGACGGCCGGCTCGCCGAGGTCCACCTCCACCTCAGCGGCTCGTGGATGGTCACGCTGCGGGCCGACGGCGACGAGTGCGTGGCCGCCGCCAAGCACCGCTTCGCCGCCGAGGACCCGCGCAGCGAGGAGGAGGCGATCTACCGCGTGCTCGACACGCTGGCCGACAGCTTCTTCCCCGTGCTGGACCGCATCGACGAGCAGATCGACGCGCTCATGGACGAGATGGTCGAGCGGCCGCGGCCCGGGCAGCGCCACGAGATCTTCGAGCTGCGCCGCCGGCTCGTGGAGCTGCGGCGGGTCGTCGGCCCCCAGCGCGACGTCATGGCCCGCGGCGGCGACCTCGTCGAGCGCATGCCGGGGCTGGAGGCCGACCACGCGCGCGACTGGTTCCGCGACGTCTACGACCACCTGATGCACCTCTCCGAGACCATCGACTCGTTCCGCGACATCCTGTCCGGCGCGCTCGACGTCTACCTCTCGACGCAGTCCAACCGGCTCAACGAGGTCACCAAGCAGCTGACGCTGGTGGCCACGATCTTCCTGCCGCTGACCTTCGTCACCGGCTTCTTCGGGCAGAACTTCGGCACCCTCGTGCGCCACATCAACACGCCGCTGGCCTTCTGGGCCTACGGTGTCGGCGTGATGCTCGCCTCGGCGGCGCTCCTGTACGCGTGGTTCCGCCGCTCGGGCTTCTTCCAGGACTGACTACAGCCAGCCGGCGCGCTTGAAGCGCCGATAGACCAGCAGGCAGATCAGCGCCGTGACGAGCAGCACCACCGGGTAGCCGAGGTTCCACTCGAGCTCGGGCATGTGCTCGAAGTTCATGCCGTAGAGGCCGAAGACCATCGTCGGCACCGCGAGGATCGCGACGACCGCCGAGATCTTGCGCATGTCCTGGTTGTCGCGGACGCTGAGCTGCGCGAGGTTGGCCTGCAGCGCGCCCGTCAGCAGCTCGTCGTGCGCCGAGATCCGGTCGACGTCGCGCGTGAGGTGGTCCAGCACGTCGCGGAAGTACTCGATCGTGCGCTCGTCGATCGGCCCCTCGGGCCGTGTGACGAGGCGCTGCACGGGGTCCACCAGCGGCACGACCGCGCGGCGGAACTCGAGCACCTCGCGCTTGAGGCGGTAGATCCGCCGCGCCGGGTTGCTGATGTCGTCGGAGAAGACCTCCGCCTCGACCTGGGCGATGTCGACGTCGACGCCGTCGATGACCGTGGCGTAGTCGTCGACGACGCGGTCGGCGATCCCGTAGAGCACCGCGCCGGGACCCAGCTTGAGCAGGTCGGGATGGGCCTCGAGGACCTGGCGCACGGGGGTCAGCGGCGTGCCCTCGCCGTGGCGGACCGCGATGATGAACCGGTCGGAGACGAAGACCATGATCTCGCCGATCTCGATGAGCTCCTCGGAGTCGACGTAGCGCGCGGTCTTGAGCACCATGAACAGCAGGTCGCCGTAGTGCTCGAGCTTGGCCCGCTGGTGGGCGTGGACCGCGTCCTCCACCGCGAGCCCGGGCAGCTGGAAGCGCTCGCCGACGAGCTCGACGACCTCCGGGGTCGGGTCGTGCAGCCCCATCCACACGAAGCCGTCGCGGCACTCGGCCGCGACCTCCAGCGCCTCCTCGAGCGCCAGGCGGCCGCCGCGGCGCTCGCCCGCGTCGTAGACCGCGCAGTCCACGGTGGCCTGCCCGACGTCCGCGACGCCGACGCGCTCCGGGCGGTCACGGTCCTGGACGGACGGCCCGCCGCGCCGCGGCAGCGGGAACCGGCGTGGACGCTCGGTGCGCACCCGCCAAGCGTACGCCCGGGGGCGGCCACGACGCGTCGTCCGAGGCAGCCCTCCGGGTAGAGTGCCGCCCCATGGCCGTCGACCTGTCGCAAGTCTCACACGTGTCCACCGAGCCGGGCGAGCTCCCGGAGACCATGGCCGCCTGGGTCATCCGCGAGGAGCGCTATGGCGAGCCCACGGAGGCCTTCCAGGTCGAAGAGGTCGAGGTACCCGAGCCCAAGGCGTTCGAGGTCATCGTGCGCGTCATGGCGGCGGGCGTGAACTACAACAACGTGTGGGCGGCGCTCGGCAAGCCGGTGTCGGTCATGAAGTACGGCGACCACCCCGAGTACGGCCACCACATCCCGGGCTCCGACGCCTCGGGCATCGTGTGGAAGGTCGGCCCCGGCGTCACGCGCTGGAAGCCGGGCGACGAGGTCGTCATCCACTGCAACCAGGCCTCCTACGAGGACCCCGAGGTCCACGGCCTGGACCCGATGGCCGCGCCCTCGCAGCAGATCTGGGGCTACGAGACCACCTGGGGCTCGTTCGCGCAGTTCACGAAGGTCCAGGCGCAGCAGCTGCTGCCCAAGCCCAAGGCGCTGACCTGGGAGGAGGCCTCGTGCTACGGCCTCGTGTACTTCACCGCCTGGCGAATGCTCATGACCCGCTGCAACCTGCAGGCCGGCCAGACGGTCCTGGTCTGGGGCGCGGCCGGCGGCCTCGGCGTCTTCGGCGTGCAGATCGCCAAGGCGGCGGGCGCGCAGGTCGTCGGCGTCGTCAACTCCGACGAGAAGGGCGAGCTGGTCAAGCAGCTCGGCGCCGTCGACTACCTCAACCGCAACGAGTTCGCGGGGATGATGCGCAAGGGCGGCGAGACGCCCGAGGAGGAGAAGGCGCGCTTCGGCGTCCAGCGCGCGTTCGACAAGCGCGTGCGCGAGATCCTCGGAGACAAGCCCGACATCGTCTTCGAGCACGTCGGGCAGGCCACCTTCCCCACGTCGGTCTTCACGGTCAAGCCGTTCGGCAAGGTCGTCATCTGCGCGGGCACCACGGGCTTCAACCTGGACTTCGACGTCCGGTACCTGTGGATGAAGCAGAAGGAGATCATCGGCTCGCACTTCGCCAACGCGTACGAGTGCATGAAGGCCAACGAGCTGATCGAGTCCGGCCTCATCCGCCCGGTGCTCTGGAAGACGCTGGGCTTCGACGGGGTCGCCGAGGCCCACCAGCTCATGCGCGACAACAAGCACGCCGGCAAGATCTCGTGCCTCGTCGGCGCCGAGGAGCCGGGCCTGGGCAAGACCGCCGAGGGCCCGGGGGCCGTCTACGCGGAGGTCGGCTGATGGCCGGCATCGTCCACATCCCGTTCTACGCCACGGTCTTCCGCGGTGACAAGCTCGAGGCGGCCCTGGCGGAGCTGGGGCCGCTGACGCTGCGCTACGGCGCGACGCAGTACGCGGTGCACCGCAACCGCGACGACCGCTACAAGATCCTGTTCATGGCCACCTTCGAGGACAAGGGTGGCTGGGACCGGTTCTGGGACGGCCCCGAGGCGCGCCACTTCCGCGCCGCGAACCAGAGCTACTTCCAGGTGCCGCTGGTCTACACGTGGAACGACCTCGTGGTCGAGGGCCGCTTCGAGCCCGAGCCGGCGCGCGCCGGGCTGGGCAACGGCCGTGAGCCGGGCGAGCTGGGCGACGTCGCCTAGCCCGCCTGGCGCACCACCACTCAAGTCAGCCCACGTACATCCGACGAAGGGGGCGTTCCCCGACCTTCCGCCCGGAAGGAGCCCCTTCGTGCACCTCCGCTGGACCATCGGCCGCAAGCTGAGCCTCGCCTTCGCCTGCGCCATCGCCGCGTTCACCGCCGCCCTCGCCGCGTCACTGGGCTTCAACGCCACCTCCGAGCAGCGCTGGAAGGACGCCGTCCGCGACGCGCGGCTGAGCGCGTTCGCCCAGCAGCAGGTCGCCGGCAGCCGCAAGCAGCAGGCCATGCAGTCGCTGCTGGCCGCCACCATGGAGACGCGGTACATCGCCGCGTTCGAGGGCGCGGTCGAGGAGACGGAGGTCGCGGAGAAGCAGATCGCCGCCCTCAAGGACCCCAGGATCGAGGCGATCTCCACCGCGGCCGGCGACGTCGACCGCAAGCACGACGCCACCGTCGCCGACGAGCTCTTCCCCGCGGCGCGCGCCGGCGACGCCGCCGCGACGGGCCGGGCGCTGCGCAAGGCCAACGGCCTCGTCGAGCGGGCGATGGCCGGCTCGGCGAAGATCGCCGGGATCGTCGAGGCCCGCCGCGCCGCGAGCGTGACCGCCGCGCAGGACGCCGCCGACCGCGCGCGCACCGCCGCCATCGTCGCCGGCCTGCTCGGCGTGCTGCTCGCCGCCGGCATCGGCACGCTGATCACGCGCCGCCTCTCGGCCGGCGCCCGCCGGCTGCAGGCCGCCGCCGAGGGCATCGCGCTGGGCGACCTCGACCAGGAGCTGGAGCCGCGCGGCACCGACGAGCTGGCCGACGCCACCCGCAGCTTCGCCCGCATGGTCGACGGCCTGCGCGTCCTGGCCGACGGCGCCGACGCCGTCGCGGAGGGCGACCTCACCGTCGACGTCACCCCGCGCTCCGAGCGCGACCGCCTCGGCCGCGCCTTCGCCGGCATGGTGGCCCGGCTGCGCGAGCTCGTCGAGCGCCTGGCCGGCTCCGCCGCCGAGCTCAGCACCGCGTCCGCCGAGATGGCGCGCACGTCCCAGGAGGCCGGGCGCGCGGTCGAGGAGATCGCCGGCGCGGTGGGCGAGGTCGCCCGCGGCGCCGAGCGCCAGGTGCAGGCGATCGCGTCGGCCCAGGAGGGCGCGCGCGAGGTCGCCGGCGCCACCGAGCAGAGCGCCGAGGGCACGCGCGAGACCGCCGCCGCCGCGGGCGAGGCCGCCCGCATCGCCGACGAGGGCGCGGGCGCGGTCACCGCCGCGACCGAGGCGATGGGCGCCGTGCGCGCCTCGTCGGGCGAGGTCACCGAGGCGATCCGCGCGCTCGGCGAGAAGTCCTCGCAGATCGGCTCGATCGTCGACACGATCGGCGGGATCGCCGAGCAGACCAACCTGCTGGCGCTCAACGCGGCCATCGAGGCCGCCCGCGCCGGCGAGCAGGGCCGCGGCTTCGCCGTCGTCGCCGAGGAGGTCCGCAAGCTCGCCGAGGAGAGCCAGGGCGCCGCGCGCTCGATCGCCGCGCTCATCGGCGAGATCCAGGCCGAGACCGGCCGCGCGGTGGACGTCGTCGAGGACGGCGCCCGCCGCACCGACGAGGGCGCCGCCGTGGTCGAGCAGGCCCGCGACGCCTTCGAGCGCCTCGGGGCGCGCGTGCGCGACATGGACGCCCGCGTCGCGGCGGTCGCCGCCGCCGTGGAGGACGTCGCCGCCGCCAGCCGCCGCGTGCAGCACGACGTCGACGAGGTCGGCAGCGTCGCCGAGCAGTCCTCGGCCACCGCGCAGCAGGTGAGCGCCTCGACCGAGGAGACGTCGGCCTCCGCGCAGCAGATCGCGGCCGCGGCGCAGGAGCTCGAGCGCACGGCGCAGGAGCTCCACGCCCAGGTCGGGCGCTTCGTGCTCTAGGCGGGCGAGCGCTCGGTCCGCGAGCGCTCGATGTCCAGCCGCAGCTTGGCCAGCGACTGGCGGATGATCCGCGAGACCTGCATCTGCGAGACGCCGACGCGGCGCGAGATCTCGGTCTGCGTGAGGTCGTCGGCGAAGCGCAGGCGCAGGACCTCGCGGTCGCGCGGGCTCAGGACCTCCATCGCGTCGTCGAGCAGCACGCGCATCTCCGCGCGCTCGAGCTCGACGTCCCGGCCGCCGAGCGAGTCGCCGAGCGTGACGTCCTCGCCCGTGGGCTCGTCGAGCGAGCGGGTGCGGCGCGCGCCGGCGCTCTGGATCGTCGCCAGCACCTCCTCGAAGGGCGCGTCGACCTCGTTGGCCAGCTCGTCGACCGTGGGCGAGCGGCCGAGCTTGGCCGTCAGCTCGTCGCGCTTCTTGGCGACCTCGAGCTGCAGCTCCTGCAGGCCGCGCGGCACGCGCACCGACCAGGTGCGGTCGCGGAAGTGGCGCTTGATCTCCCCCAGCACCGTCGGGGTCGCGTAGGAGCTGAAGCGCACGTCGCGGCCGAGGTCGAAGCCCTCGATGGCCTTCATGATCCCGACGCAGGCGACCTGGACGAGGTCGTCCAGCGGCTCGCCGCGCCCGGCGTAGCGGCCGGCCAGCGCCCGCGCGAGGGGCAGCATCTCCTCCGCGAGCGCATCGCGCGCGCGGGTGTCGCCGTGCAGGTGGTACCGGCGCAGGAGCTCCTGCTCGCGCGCAGCGCGCGCCGCGCTGGAGATGTGGTTCTCAGCCTCGGCCATACCCCGCGAAGGAGCGTACAGGCCGGGGCGACGGCCGCCCCGCTACCCCTGCTCGAGCGGAGCCATGGTGAGGCCCGCGCACGCCAGCTGGTCCCAGTAGTGCTCGGCCAGCTCGAGGTGCCCCGACCACACGACCGCCAGCCCGGAGCGGTGGATGCGGTCCGCGATGCGGAAGCCGTGGTCGACGGTCACCCCCGGGATGACGTTGGCGAGGGTGTGGGCGACGTGGTCGAAGGTGTTGTGGTCGTCGTTGCGGACGATCACCCGCCACAGGCCGCCGAGTCCGGAGTCCGGTCCCGAGGTCCTCGGGAGCTCGATGGTCTGGCTCATGAGCTGGGATTGTCGCGCATCTGCCAGTAGCGGTGAAGTCCGCCGTACAACGTCTCGGGCGGCATCGCCTCCAGGTACGACGGGCGATCGCCGATCTCGGCGCGCACCTGGCGCTCGAACTCCTCCGCGCCGGCGTCGCGGGCCAGCGCCGCCCACCGCGCCAGCCCCTCGCGGACGGCGGCGATCTGCGCCTCGACGTCGCCGAAGCTGCCGAAGTGCGTGATCGCCAGCCGCTCGGGGGCCCAGGCGGCGACGAGGTCCAGCGAGCGGTTCCAGACCTCGACGTCGATGTCCGGCGGCGGCGTGGGCGGCAGCACCGGGCCGTCGCCGATCCGCACGCCGCCGATGTCGCCCACGTAGGCCACGCCGTCGTGCAGGTAGCTGACGTGGTGCGAGGCGTGGCCGGGCGTGTAGGCCCAGCGCCAGCCGCCGACCTCGCCCTCCTCGCCCTCCAGCACGCGCAGCCGCTCGGCGGGCACGGGGACGATGCGGCCCCACAGCTCCTCCATGCGGTCGCCGTAGATGCGCGTGGCGCTGGCCACGAGCCGGCTGGGGTCGACGACGTGCCGGGCGCCGCGCTCGTGGACCCACACCTCGGCGTCCGGGAAGCGCTCGAGCACCAGGCCGGTCGCGCCGGCGTGGTCGAGGTGGATGTGGGTCAGCGCGATCGCCCGTGGGGGCGGCGCGTCGCCCAGCGCGGCGAAGAGGCGCTCGGCGCCGGACGCGGGCCCGGGGTCGACGAGGACGCCGTCGACGTGGTGGCAGCAGATCGCGCCCGGGACGCCCTGGAACAGGACGTCGAGCTCAGCCACGCGCGGCCACCACGAGGTCCTGGAAGCTGCGGCCGTCCTCGAAGCCCGCCCACGTCCCGCGCTCGATCGCCCGCACCTCGAGGCCGTGGCCCTCCAGCTGCGCCGTGACCCAGCCGCGGTCGTAGGCCACGGCCTCCTCGGGGACCTCGTCGCTGACCACCGCCACGTGGCCCTCGGGGTCGAGGAAGGGCAGCGTGGCGCGGCCGTCGGCCAGCGCCCTGCGGGTCTCGTCGTCGAGCAGCAGGAAGGTCGCGAACAGGCGGCCGCCGGGCGCGAGCACGCGCGCCATCTCGGCGAGGTAGTGCTCGGCGTCGCCCTCGAGCAGGTGCGTCAGCACGCTCGTGCACAGGACGAAGTCGAACGACCCGTCGTCGTAGGGGAACCGGTACTCGGCGGCGCGGTGGGCGCCGCCGGGGTTGTAGCGGCTGTTGAACAGGTCGGCGACCTGGAAGCGGAAGTTGGGGTGGCGCCGGTAGCGGCGCCGGCACCAGCCGATCCCGCGGCGGTTGACGTCGAAGCCGTCGTAGCTGCCCGCGGCGCTCAGGTAGCCGGCCAGCGGGCGGGCCATCCGGCCGATGCCGCAGCCGACGTCGAGCACGCGCTCGGCGGGCTGCAGGCCGCCGAGCTCGACGAAGTGCGTGAGGAACTCGTCGCCGGTGTCCACGAAGTCCGAGTGGCCGACGAAGTCCATGCGCCGCGGCGGCACGAGCCGGTCGGCGCGGCCGCTCAGCCGGTCGCGCATGTCCAGGCTGCGCAGGCGCAGGGAGGTGGCGGCGCGCTCGATCACCGGCCCTGGAACCTACCCGGCCCCATAGAATCGACGCATGGAGCACCGCCTGCCGGAGCGCGACCGTCCGTGGATGATGCGGACGTACGCGGGCCATTCGACCGCCGAGAAGTCCAACGAGCTCTACCGCCGCAACCTGGCCAAGGGCCAGACCGGCCTGTCGGTCGCCTTCGACCTGCCGACGCAGACCGGCTACGACCCCGACCACGAGCTCGCCCGCGGCGAGGTCGGCAAGGTCGGCGTCCCCGTCGCGCACAAGGGCGACATGCACACGCTCTTCGACGGCAGCCCGCTGGGCGAGATGAACACGTCGATGACGATCAACGCCACGGCGGCGTGGCTGCTGGCGCTCTACATCGGCACCGCGGAGGAGAACGGCGTCGCCGCCTCCGAGCTCCAGGGCACCACGCAGAACGACATCATCAAGGAGTTCCTCGCGCGCGGGACCTACGCGTTCCCGCCCGGGCCCTCGATGCGGCTCATCGCCGACATGGTGGCCTACACGGTCACCGAGGTCCCCAAGTGGAACCCCATCAACATCTGCTCGTACCACCTGCAGGAGGCCGGCGCGACGCCGGTGCAGGAGATCGCGTACTCCATGAGCAACGCGATCGCCGTGCTCGACGCCGTGCGCGACCGCGTCGACCAGGACCTCATGGGCAAGGTCTTCGGCCGCATCTCCTTCTTCGTCAACGCCGGCGTGCGCTTCGTCGAGGAGCACGCCAAGCTGCGCGCGATGTCCGTGCTCTGGGAAGAGCTCGGCCGCGAGCGCTACGGCGTCGAGGACCCCAAGCACCTGCGCTTCCGCTACGGCGTGCAGGTCAACTCGCTCGGCCTCACCGAGCAGCAGCCCGAGAACAACGTCTATCGCATCCTGATCGAGGCGCTCGCCGTCACGCTGTCGAAGACGGCGCGCGCCCGCGCCGTGCAGTTGCCGGCGTGGAACGAGGCGCTCGGCCTGCCGCGGCCGTGGGACCAGCAGTGGTCGCTGCGCATGCAGCAGATCCTCGCCTACGAGACCGACCTGCTCGACTATGCCGACATCTTCGACGGCTCGACCGAGATCGCCCGCAAAGTCGCCGAGCTGAAGGCCGAGGCCCGCGAGGAGCTCGCCCACATCGAGGCGATGGGCGGCGCGGTCGCGGCGGTCGAGAGCAGCTACATGAAGCAGAAGCTGGTCGAGGCCAACACCCGCCGGCTCGAGGCGATCGAACGCGGCGAGCAGGTGGTGGTCGGCGTCAACCGTTTCGTCGAGACCGAGCCGTCACCGCTGACGACCGGCGAGGGCGCGATCCTCACGGTGCCGGAGGGCGTCGAGGCCGAGCAGATCGGCCGGCTGCAGGCCTGGCGCGCGGCGCGCGACGGCGAGGCGATCGCTGCGGCGCTGGCGGCGCTCAAGTCCGCCGCCCAGGAGGGCCGCAACGTCATGCCGGCCTCGATCGACGCCGCCAAGGCCGGCGTCACCACGGGCGAATGGGGCCAGGTGCTGCGCGAGGTGTTCGGCGAGTACCGGGCGCCGACCGGCGTCGGCCGTGCCGCCCGCCAGGACGGCGGCAGCCTCGCGCCGGTGCGCGCCGAAGTCGAGCGGGTGTCGAAGATGCTCGGCCGCCGCATCAAGTTTCTGGTCGGCAAGCCCGGCCTCGACGGCCATTCCAACGGCGCCGAGCAGATCGCCGTCCGCGCCCGCGACGCCGGCATGGAGGTCGTCTACGAGGGCATCCGCCTGACGCCGGCCGAGATCGTCAACGCCGCGCTGGAAGAAGGCGTGCACGTGGTCGGCCTGTCGATCCTGTCGGGCTCGC
>JACRMD010000167.1:0-3356 GCA_016215085.1 Solirubrobacterales bacterium
CGAGCGCCGCGCGCGGATGGCGCTTGGCCAGCCGCCGCTGGACGGTGTCGTCGGCGGCGCGCAGCCGCGCCGGCGGCCGGCCGACGCCCGCCCAGCGCGCCAGCGCGCGCCACGCCGGGTCGTCGAGGGCCGGGCGCGTGATGCGCACCCGCGCGTCGTTGCGCCAGCCGAGCGCCCGGAAGGTCGGCGGCTCGGCGCCGCGCAGCAGCACGCGCAGCTCGGGCCGGTCCACGCACCTGCCGCCGATCCGCCCCCACGCGCCGAGCACGCCGGGCAGCCGGCCGATCGGCAGCGCCGCCAGCGTCCCGTCTCCGGCGCAGTGTGGGACGTCGCCGACCACGAGCGCGAGCTCGACGTCGCCGGCGCACAGCACCTCGGCGGCCTCGGCGGCGGTGCCCGCCGGCCAGAGGTGCACGGCGCTCGAGCGCAGCAGCGGGCGCGCGACCTGCTCGTCGGGCAGGGCGACGACCGCGCGGAGCTCCGGCAGGGCGGCCGCGGCCGCCGGCGGGGTCGGCTCGTCGGCCCCACAGCCGCCGAGCGCGGCGAGGAGCACTGCCCCGATGACGAAGTGCGGCCAGCGTCCGTGCCCCACGGCGCGGCCGACCCTAGTCGCGCCGGCGGCGTCCCGGAAGGGCCGCCGGGCCGAACGCTCCGAACTTCCGACTATGAGGGCCGCGACACCGCCGAGGCGGAGCCCGAGAAGCGCTCGCGCAGCTCCCGCTTGAGCAGCTTGCCCGACGGGTTCTTGGGCAGCTCGTCGACGACCTCGATCGCCTTGGGCACCTTGTGCGGGGCGAGCCGCTCGCGCGCGTGGGCCAGCAGCTCGCCGGGATCGATCTCGCCCGCGGGCACGACCACGGCGGTGATCGCCTCGATCCAGCGCTCGTGCGGCGTGGCGATGACCGCGACCTCGGCGACGGCCGGGTGGGTGTAGAGCGCCTCCTCGACCTCGCGCGAGGCGACGAGCACGCCGCCGGTGTTGATGACGTCCTTGGTCCGGTCCACCACGAACAGGTAGCCCTCCTCGTCGGCGCGGACGAGGTCGCCGGAGTGGAACCAGCCGCCCGCGAACGCCTCGGCGGTCTCCTCGGGCTTGTCCCAGTAGCCCGTGCACAGCTGCGGCGAGCGGTAGACGACCTCGCCCAGCTCGCCGGGCGGCACGTCGGCCATCTCCTCGTCGACGACGCGGGTCTCGACGAACAGCACCGGCCGGCCCGCGGAGTCCGGGCGGGCGGCGTGCTCCTCGGGGCGCAGCACGGTGGCCAGCGGCCCGATCTCGGACTGGCCGAAGCAGTTGTAGAACCCGACGCCGGGCAGCGCGCGCTGGAGCTTCTCGAGCACCGGCACCGGCATGATCGACGCGCCGTAGTAGGCCTTGCGCAGGCCGCCCAGGTCGCGCTCGCCGAAGGACGGGTGGTTGGCGATCCCGATCCAGACGGTCGGCGGCGCGAAGACGCTGTCGATGCCCTCGTCCTCCACGCGGCGCAGCAGGTCCTCGACGTCCGGCGCCTCGACCAGCACGCTCGTCGCGCCCACCATCAGGTAGGGCAGCAGGAACACGTGCATCTGCGCGGAGTGGTAGAGCGGCAGCGCGTGGACGGGGCGGTCGCGCTCGCCGAGGTCGAGTGCCACGACGGACGAGACGTACTCGGGGACGAGCGCCCGGTGGGTCATCATCTCGCCGTTCGGCGCCGACGTCGTGCCGGAGGTGTAGAGCAACTGGGCCAGGTCGGTGTCGGCGACCTCGGGCAGCGCGGGCACGTCGCCCTCGCGCGCCCACGCGAGGACGTCGTCGAACCCCTCGCGGTGCGCGACGCCGAGCCGGTCGCCGGCCGCGTCGACGTGCCCGGCGAAGCCGGCGTCGTGGACCAGCGCGGCGCTGCCCGACTGCGTGACCAGGTAGACGAGCTCGTCGCCGGTGGCGTTGTAGTTGACCGGCACGTGCACGAGGCCGGCGCGGGCGCAGCCGAGGTACAGCAGCAGGTAGGCGTCGGAGTTGCGGCCGTAGGCGGCGACGCGGTCGCCGTGGCCGAGGCCGAGGCCGAGCAGGCGGCCGGCGACGCGGCTCGCGGCCTCGTCGAGCTCGCGGAAGGTCCACGCGCGATCACCGAAGCGCAGGGCGACGCGGTCGGGCGTGCGCGCGGCGCTGCGGCGGACCACGTCGCCGACGGTGCTGGTCCTCGGGTCCATCGGCGGAGCCTAGCCCTCGCCTCCGCACCTCCGAAGTGCATAGCGCCACTACATATCATTGCTATGCTTCGCCGCGTGCGATCGACGACCGACCTCGGGGAGGCGCTGGACCGGCGGGTGCGCGCGCTCAACCGGCTGGTGCGCGCCCACACCGACTACGGGCTCTCCATCACCGCGGCCTCCGTCCTGAGCCGCCTCACCGACGGGCCCCAGCGCGTCACCGAGCTGGCCTCCGCCGAGGCCGTCGCGCAGCCGAGCATGACCGCGCTCGTGGGCCGGCTCGAGGCCCGCGGCCTGGTCACGCGCACCCGCGACCAGGCCGACGCCCGCGCCGTGCTCGTCGCGCTCACCGACGAGGGCCGCGAGCGCCTGCTCGACGCCCGCCGGCGCCGCGCCGAGGTGCTCGCCGAGCGCCTGCGCGCGCTGGACCCCGACGTGCGCGCGGCCATCGCCGCCGCCCTCCCCCTCCTCGACCAGCTCCTCGACGAAGGACCCCAGTGACCCCCTCCAGCACCACCGCCCAGCCGCGCCTCCTCGACCAGCCGCGCGCCGTCTGGGCCGTCGCGTTCGCGAGCGTCGTCGCCTTCATGGGCATCGGCCTCGTGGACCCGATCCTGCCGATCCTCGCCGAGGACCTCGACGCCACCCCCAGCCAGGTCTCGCTGCTGTTCACCAGCTACTTCGCG
Organism: Solirubrobacterales bacterium; assembly: GCA_016215085.1. GTDB lineage: Bacteria > Actinomycetota > Thermoleophilia > Solirubrobacterales > Solirubrobacteraceae > Baekduia. The sequence goes on from JACRMD010000167.1 coordinate 2,877, forward strand.
ATGACCGGCCTGGCGATGCTCGTCAGCGGCTTCGCCTCCAGCCGCCTCGGCGCCCGCCGCACGATGCTCGCCGGCCTCGCGCTCGTCGTCGCCTTCAGCGCGCTGGCCGGCCTGTCGGACACGATCGGCCAGATCGTCGGCTTCCGCCTCGGCTGGGGCCTGGGCAACGCGCTGTTCATCGCCACCGCGCTGTCGGTGATCGTCGGCGCGTCGTCGGGCGGCCTGGCCAGCGCGATCGTCCTCTACGAGGCGGCGCTCGGCCTCGGCATCGCGTCGGGCCCGCTGCTCGGGGGCCTGCTCGGCCACGTCTCGTGGCGCGGCCCGTTCTTCGGCACGGCCACGCTGATGGCGGTCGGCGTCGTGCTCATCCTCGTGATGCTCGCGCCGACGCCGGAGCCGGCGCGGAAGGTCGCGCTCACCGCGCCCCTGCGCGCGCTGGCCGACCCGGGCCTGCGGTCGATGGCGCTCGTCGCCGTCCTC
>JACRMD010000167.1:3414-8067 GCA_016215085.1 Solirubrobacterales bacterium
CGTCGCCGTCCTCTACAACTTCGGCTTCTTCACGCTGCTGGCCTACACGCCGTTCCCGCTGGGCATGGGCGCGATCGAGCTCGGCTTCGTGTTCTTCGGCTGGGGCCTGGCCCTCGCGCTCACCTCCGTCTTCGGGGCGCAGGGGCTCGAGCGACGCTTCGGCCTCGTCGCCACGCTCGCCGCGACGCTGGCCGCGGTCGCCGCGGTGCTGCTCCTCGGCGGCGTGCTGGTCGGCTCGCGCCCGGCGCTGGTCGTCCTCGTCGTCGTCTCCGGCGGCCTGTTCGGCATCGCCAACACGGTGCTGACCGAGGGCGTCATGGCCACGGCGAAGGTCGACCGCCCGATCGCGTCGGCGGCGTACTCGTTCGTGCGCTTCACCGGCGGCGCCGTCGCCCCGTTCCTGGCGGGCAAGCTCGCCGAGCACGTCTCGGCCGGCGCCCCGCTGTACGTCGCGGGCGGCATGGTGGTGCTGTCGGTCGGCGCGCTGGCCGCCTCGCGCCGCCACCTCGCCCACGAGGAGGCGCCCGCGGCGAGGCAGGCCACGCGGGCGGCCGCCACGATGCCGCGGCCTGCCGTGGCGGAGCGCGCGGTAGCGTGACCCGCATGGACGTCGCCATCGCCGGCGGCCACGGGCAGATCGCGTTGCTCCTCACCCGGCGCCTCGCCGATGACGAGCATCGCGTCCGCGGCCTCATCCGCAACGCCGACCACGCGGACGACCTCCGCGAGGCGGGCGCCGAGCCGGTGGTGTGCGACCTCGAGGAGGCCGGCGCCGAGCAGGTCGCCGAGGCCATCGCCGGGGCCGACGCGGTGGTCTTCGCCGCCGGCGCCGGCCCGGGCAGCGGCGCCGCGCGCAAGGGCACGATGGACCGCGACGGCGCGGTCAAGCTGCTCGAGGCGGCCCGCGCCGCGGGGGTCGACCGCTACATCATGGTGTCCGCGATGGGCGCGGCCGACCCGCCCGGCGGCGACGAGGTCTTCGCGGTCTACCTGCGCGCCAAGGCCGACGCCGACCGCGCGCTGGCGCAGAGCGACCGCGCGTGGACGATCGTGCGCCCCGGCCTGCTCACCGACGACCCGGGCACGGGCCGCGTGCAGGCGGGCCCGAGCGTGCCGCGCGGGCCGATCCCCCGCGACGACGTGGCCGCGGTGCTGGCCGCCGTGCTCGGCGACGCGGGCACCGCGGGCGCGACGTTCGAGGTCGTGAGCGGCGACGTCCCGGTCGCCGAGGCGGTCGCTACAGCAGCGCGAGCAGGATGACGACGACCACCAGGATCCCGAGGACGCCGAAGACGATCGTCTTCGGCAGCCAGGCCTGGTTCCAGTAGCCCGGGTTCGCGCGATCGCGGCTGATGCGCCCCTCCGGGGGCGTCCCGACCCAGTCGTCGTCGTCGCTGCTCATGGCGCGGGTTGTACCCGCTAGCGTGCCCGCCGTGGCCAAGGCCAAGAAGAAGGGCGGCGGATCGCGCCCGCAGCGCAGCGCGGAGCCGACGACCGCGCAGCTGCGCCAGGAGTACTACAAGCGCCGCGCCGAGGAGCAGGCGCTCGAGTCGATGGGCATCACGCTCGGCGACCGAGAACCCGCCAAGGGCGACGCGCGCTGGTGGTCGGAGGCGCGCAACGCCCTCGACGCGCTGGAGATCATCCACGCCGTCTGGCGCTTCGCCGGTGTCATGGGCGGCGTGCCCGAGCCCGAGGACTGGGACCCCGACCGCGGCTGGCCGACGGTCGAGGAGGTCGAGGCGGTCTTCGGCTCCTGGGACAAGATGCTCGACGCCTCGGGCATCGACCAGGCCGTCATCGGCGAGGTCATCGACAAGGCGCTGGCCGCCCACGAGGAGCTGCAGGCCGAGCGCAAGCGGCTGGAGGGCGAGCAGCGCCGGCTCGAGGACGAGGCGAAGCGGATCCCCGAGCTCAAGCGCCGCGAGGAGGTCGCCCGCGCCAAGCGCGACGAGTCCGACGCCGCGCGCCAGGAGGCCGAGGCCGCCCGCGACGCCGCCGCCCGCGAGCGCGACGGCCTCGCCGCCCGCGTCGCCGCGCTGGAGGCCGAGCTGGCCGAGCTGCGCGCCGCGCCCGAGGCGCCGCCCGCCGAGGAGGAGCTCCTCGAGGAGATGGAGCGCGCGCTCGCCGCGCAGGCCGCGTCGCAGCAGGCCCGCGACGAGCTGCACGAGCGCATGGAGCGCCTGCGCGCCGAGCGCGAGCAGGACCGCCGCACGATCGAGGAGCTCACCCGGACGCTGGCGCGGGTCGACGCCGGGTCGGGCGGCGAGGAGGCCGCGGTCGCCGCCGAGCCCGAGGCGCCGCCGGCCAGCGTCCTCGAGGCCGTCGAGCGCGCGGCCGCCGAGGCCACGCACCTGCGCTTCGCGCCCAAGGCGTTCGAGACCGCCGAGGACTCCCCGTTCCGCCGGCCCGGCCTCGTGCTGCGCACGCTGCGCACGCTCGACGAGGTCGCGGGCCGCTACGCCGAGGGAGACATGGGGCGGTCGCTCGGCCAGGCCGCCGCCGAGCACGGCATCACCCAGTGGAAGCCCGACGTCGCCGAGACGACGCGCAAGCGCTACGAGGACGAGTACACCTTCACGCTCGACGGGAAGAAGCTGTGGGTGGGCCCGCACATCGGACTCGGCTCCGGCTCCGGCGCGCAGTTCATCGCGCGCATCTACCTGCACGTCGCCGACGGCAGCGACCCCGACGTCCCGCGCGGCATCATCGTCGCGGTCGTCGGCCGCCACCTCCCCGACACCACGACGTGAGCGCCGGCCTCGCCGCACTCCTCGACGACGTCGCGGTGCTCACGTCGCCGCCGGCGCGAGCCGCGCGAGCGTGAAGGCCGCCGGGGTGATCGTCGACGACGCCGCGGTCACGCCGCGCTACGTCCACGGGTTCCATCCCTCGCGCGAGCTGCCGGTGGTCAAGCGGATCGCCGTCGGCTCGCTGCGCAACAAGCTCCTGCTCATCCTCCCCGCCGCGCTGCTGCTCAGCGAGCTGCTGCCATGGCTGCTGACGCCGATCCTCATGGTCGGCGGCGCCTACCTCTGCTACGAGGGCGCCGAGAAGCTGTGGGAGCTGGTCGGCGGCCACGAGGCGCATGCCGACGCGCCCGCCGCCGAGCAGGGGCCCGAGCAGGAGGAGCACCTGGTCCGGGGCGCCATCCGGACCGACTTCATCCTCTCGGCCGAGATCATGGTGATCGCGCTCGACGAGGTCACCGACGAGCCGCTGCTGTCCCGCGCCCTGATCCTCGTGCTCGTCGCGCTCGCGATCACCGCCCTGGTCTACGGCGCCGTCGCGCTGATCGTGAAGATGGACGACGTCGGGCTGCGGCTGGCGCAGGCGCGCGAGGGCGCGGGCGCCGCGTTCGGCCGCGGGCTGGTGCACGCCATGCCGGTCGTCCTCTCGGTGCTCTCGAAGGTCGGCATCGCCGCCATGCTCTGGGTCGGCGGCCACATCCTGCTGGTGGGCCTCGACGACCTCGGCCTCTCGGCGCCCTACGACGCGGTGCACCACCTCGAGGAGGAGGTCCACCACGCGCTCGGCGGCGTGGGCGCCTGGCTGACGAACACCGGCGCCTCGGCGCTGCTCGGGCTCGCCGTCGGCGCGCTCGTCGTGGCGGTCCTGCACCGGCGCGGCCATGCGGACGCCCACGAGGCGCCCGCCCACGGCACGCCCTAGAACGCGCTCGTCAAGGCGAACGGGAAGACCGGCCCGCTGCCCCGGCGGCGCAGCTGGCCGGCGACCATCGCCAGGGTCCAGCCGCTGAAGCGCACGTCGTCGACGAGCAGGCACGGCCCGGCGGGCGGGTCGGCGATCGCGAAGGCGCCGCGGACGTTGGCGGCCTGCTGGGCGGCGTTGGCCATCTCGCGCTGCGGCGGGCGCTCCTGCGTACGGGCGACCGCGTCGGCGTACGGGAGGCCGAGGGCGCCGGCGAGGCGGCGCGCGAAGTCGGGCACCAGGTCGCCCTTGCGCGTCGAGGGCACGGCCGCGACCCACGCGACCGGCGCGCCCCACGACCGGATCGCCGCGGCGGCGGCGTCGACGAGCTCGTCGTCGAAGCGCCCCGCGCGCAGGCCCGCCTGGATCGCCGGGTCCCAGCCGCCGTCCCCGAGGCGGGCCAGCGCGCGGCCGTCCTCGGCCCGCGCGTCCTCGGGGATCTTCTTCATCCGGCCCTCGGCGTCGGGGGCCATCTTCTTGGCCTCGAGCACGAGCGGGCGCGAGCGCAGGTGCAGCGCCGCGTCGCGGACCAGCGTCGCGTCGAGCGCGACGCCGTACGCGCGGCCGGCGCATGCCGAGCAGCGCCCGCAGTCGGCCGGATCAGGATCGTCGAGCTCCTCCTGCAGCGCCCGCATCAGGCAGCGCCCGTCGGCGCCGAAGGCCGCCATCGCCGCCTGCTCGTGGCGGCGCAGCTCGGTGATGCGGGCGTAGCGCTCCGCGTCGTAGGCCCACGTGCTGCCCGGCTCGAGCACCCACCGGGTGCCCATCCGCGACACCGCACCCTCGACGTCCAGGACCTTCAGCAACGCGTCGATGCGCCCGCGGCCGAGGTTGACCACGGCCATGATCTCGGGCGTCGACGCGCCGTCGGCGCCCGCGTCGTCGAGCACGCGCAGCACCGCGTCGACCGTCTCGCGCCGCGGGAACGCCTGCTCGATGAAG
>JACRMD010000168.1 GCA_016215085.1 Solirubrobacterales bacterium
AGTCGTGGCGCGGCGCCGTGGCTCCTCGGCGCCGCGCCCGCCCCGGACGGACGCCGCGCGGCGGGGGGCCCTACCCTGCCGCGCGGTGTCCCGGCCGGTCGTGATCTCGCTCTACGCGCTGCTCGTCGTCGTGTGGTCGAGCACGTGGGTGGCGATCAAGCTCGGCCTCGACGACGTCCCCCCGCTGCTGGGCGCGGGCGTCCGCTTCGCGGCCGCGGGCCTCCTGCTGCTGGGGATCGCCGCGCTGCGCGGGCGCTCGCTGCGCACCGACCGCCGGCTGGCGGCGCTGCTGGCGGTGCTGCCCTTCGCCGCGTCCTATGGGCTCATCTACTGGGCCGAGCAGTACGTCCCGTCGGGCCTGGCCGCCGTGCTCTTCGGCGTCATGCCGCTGTACGTCGCGCTGCTGGCGTCGCTGCTGCTGCGCGACGAGCCGGTCGGGCGCGGCCTGGTCGGCGGCCTGCTGGTGGCCGTCGCGGGACTGGCCCTCGCGTTCTCGGAGAGCCTCGCGCTCGGCGACGACGACAAGGCCGGCCTCGGCGCCGCGGCGATGCTCGTGGCGCCGCTGGCCGCCGCCGCGGGCAACGTCGGCATCCGCCGCCGCGGCGCCGGCCTCGACGCCGTCGTGCTCAACGGCTGGGCGGCGCTCGGCGCGGGCGGGCTGCTGCTGGCGACCTCCGCGCTCGGCGAGGACTGGGGCGGCGCCGCGTGGACGGGCCAGGCGATCGGCGCCACCGCGTACCTCGCCGTGCTGGGCACCGCGCTGCCCTTCACTGTCCTGACGATCCTGCTGCGCGAGCTCGGCGCGGTGACGATGTCCTACCTGCCGCTGCTGCTCCCGTTCGGCGCGCTGCTGCTCGGCGCCGCGATCGAGGACGAGGCGCTGACGGTGCCCGCCGCCGCCGGCGCCGCGCTCGTGGCGTCGGGGATCGTCGTCGCCCAGCGCAACCGCCGCCTCGCCGTCCGCCGCGAGGAGGCGGCGGCGGCCGCGCCCTAGCCGGGCACGGCCCGCTCGGCCGCGCGGGCGAGCGCGCGTACAGCCGGCGCCACGGAGGGCTCCGGCAGGTTCGCGTAGCCGAGCAGGACGCGCTCGACCCCGCCGTGGGGGAAGCCGTAGAGGCCGACGCCGTCCGCCCACGCGCACTCGAGCAGCGGCGCCAGGCGCAGGTCGGCGGGGAGGCGGGCCGCGAGGTGCAGGCCGGCGGGGATGCCCTCAGGTTGCAGCAGCGGCAGCTCGCGCGCGAGCGCGGCGACCAGCACGTCGCGGCGGCGGCGGTAGCGCTGGCGCATCCGGCGCAGGTGGCGGTCGAGCTCGCCGCGCTCGACGAACGCCGCCAGCGCGAGCTGGTCGAGCATCGGCGACCCGCTGTCGGAGAGCATCTTGTGGCGCTCGGCGGCCTCCAGCAGCGCGTCGGGCACGACGGCCCAGCCGAGGCGCAGCGCCGGCGCCAGCGTCTTGCTCGCCGAGCCGAGGTAGGCGACGTGCGCGGGCGCCAGCGCCTGCAGCGCGCCGACCGGCTCGCGGTCGAAGCGGTACTCGCCGTCGTAGTCGTCCTCGAGCACGAAGGCCCCGCGCGCCTGCGCCCACGCGACGAGCGCGGCGCGCCGCTCGGGCGCCAGCGCCATGCCCAGCGGGAACTGGTGCGCCGGCGTCACCAGCACCGCGCCGGCGTCGCCGGCGTCCAGGGCGTCGACGCGCAGGCGGTCGCCGTCCACGGGCAGCGGGACCAGCTCGAGCCCCTCGTCGCGGAGCACCATCCGGTGCACCGGGAAGCCCGGGTCCTCGACCGCGATCCGCGTGACGCCCGCGCGGCGCAGCGCGCGCCCGAGCACCGCGACGGCCTGGGTGATCCCGGTCGTCACGACGACCGAGCGCGGCGCCGCGACGACGCCGCGCGCGCGGCCCAGGTAGGCCGAAAGCGCGCCGCGCAGCGCCGCGGCGCCCGCTTGGTCCCCGTAGCCGAAGGCGGTGTGCGGCGCGTCGCGCAGCACGTCGCGCAGCACCGCCAGCCACTCGCGGCGCGGGAACGCGCTGAGGTCGGCGGCCTCGACGCGCAGGTCGAAGCGCACCGGCGGCGGCGTGCGCTCGGGCGGCGCCTCGGGCGGCTCGTGCAGCGCGACGCTCGCCACCCGCGTGGTCCCGCCCGGCGTGGCGACGAGGAACCCCTCCGCGACGAGCTGGCCGTAGGCCTCGACCACCACGCCGCGCGAGACGCCGAGCTCGGCGGCCAGCGCGCGGCTGGACGGCAGCGCGGTCCCCGCGTGCAGGCGGCCGCGGCGGATGCCGTCGCGCAGCTGGTCCTCGAGCTGCGCGCGCAGCGGCCGCGCCGCCTCCCGGTCGAGGGTCACGAGCAGGTCGAGCCCGAGGTGGTCGGTGCGCGGCAAGGTGACCGGAATCTGACACCTCGCGCGCCCGAACGTCCACGTTCACGCGAATTGCGGCCTACCGCCCTTGAGAGCGTCCGACGGGCGCGCTACGTTGCAGACGTCACCTACTCCCTGGCACCCACATAGGAGGTACCGCGTCCGATGGCCATCCACCTGACGCCCACCGAGCTGGCTCGCGAGTGCGGTCTCGAGCGCCGCGACGTCATCGCCAAGTGCATGGAGCTCGGTGTGCCGATCTTCCAGGGACGGATCGACAAGACGCTGTTCTTCGCCAGCATCGAAGACGCGCGCCAGGCACGCCTCGAGCCCGCGAGGGCCACCGCCTAGAGCGCGCATGCCGCTCGTCGCGCGCAAGCCGCGCGGCCCATAGAATCAGCCTCCTCCGACACACTGTCGAACGAGGAGGAGTGGGATGGAGGCTGGTACGACGCCCGCCCAGGCGACGGGATCCCGGACGATCGCGGACCTGTGCGCGGCCGCCGCCGAGAAGTTCGCCGACCGCGTGGCCATCAAGCACCGGGTCGGCGACGAGTGGCGCGACGTCACGTACGCCGAGGTCGGCGAGATCGTCACCGAGATCGGCCTCGGCCTGATCGACCTCGGCGTCGCCCACGGCGACCGCGTCGCCATCCTGTGCGGCACGCGTCCCGAGTGGACGTACGCCGACTTCGCGATCTCCTCCGCCGGGGGCGTGGTCGTCCCCGTCTACCCGACCAACTCGCCCGAGGAGTGCGAGTGGGTCGTGGGCAACTCGGAGTCCGTCGCGGTGGTCTGCGAGGACGCCGAGCAGGTCGCCAAGATCGCCGAGGTCCGCGGCAGCCTGCCCAACCTCCGCCACGTCATCGTGGTCGACCCGTCCGGCGACGTCGGCGACGCGGTCTCCCTCGACGACCTCCGCGAGCGCGGCCGCGGCCGCGACGCCGCCGAGCTGCGCCGGCGCATCGAGGCGGTCACGCCCGAGGACGGCTTCACGTTCATCTACACGTCGGGCACCACCGGGCCGCCGAAGGGCTGCGTCCTCAGCCACGGCAACTACCGCTCGGTGCTCGACATGGTCCTCGAGCGCGGCCTGTTCAACGAGGGCGACGACCTCGTGTACCTCTTCCTCCCGCTCGCCCACGCCTTCGCGCTGCTCATCCAGCTCGGGTCGTTCGACACGGGGACGAGCATCGCCTACTACGGCGGCGACACCACGCAGATCATCCCCGAGCTGATGCAGGTCAAGCCGACGTACCTGCCGTCGGTGCCGCGCATCTTCGAGAAGCTCTACACGAAGGCGCAGGAGCTGCTGCCGCCGCCGGTCATCGCGGCCATCAAGGACCTCGGCGGCCCGATCGAGGACGCCCGCGCCCAGGGCCAGGAGCCGCCGGCCGAGCTGCTGGAGAAGTGGAACGCCCCGATGGAGGGCGACGAGCAGGGCCGCTCGCTGGCCGACATGGCGCAGTTCGTCCGCAACCTCTTCGGCGGCCGGATGCGCGAGGCGGTCACCGGCGCGGCGCCGATCGCGCCCGACATCCTCGAGTTCTTCTGGGGCTGCGGCATCCCGGTCATGGAGGGCTACGGCATGACCGAGACCTCGACCGTGGCGACCAGCTCGCGGCCCGAGGCCCACAAGTTCGGCACGGTCGGCCGGCCGCTGCCCGGCGTCGAGGTGAAGATCGCCGAGGACGGCGAGGTGCTCATCAAGGGCGCCAACATCTTCCAGGGCTACTACAAGAACGCCGACGCGTCGTTCGGCACGATCGAGGACGGCTGGCTGCACACCGGCGACCTCGGGTCGATCGACGAGGACGGCTACCTCTCGATCACCGGCCGCAAGAAGGACATCATCATCACGGCGGGCGGCAAGAACCTCACGCCGGCCAACCTCGAGAACGACCTCAAGCAGACGCGCTGGGTCTCCCAGGCCGTGATGCACGGCGACCGCCGGCCCTACCCCGTCATGCTCGTCACGCTCGACGAGGAGGAGATCGTGCCCTGGGCCGAGCAGCACGGCATCGAGGACCGGTCGATCCCCGCGCTCGCGCTGAACCCCAAGGTCCGCGAGCTCATCCAGGGCGAGCTCGACAAGGCCAACCAGAAGTACGCGCAGGTCGAGCAGGTCAAGAAGTTCGTGATCCTCGACCACGACCTCTCGCAGGAGACGGGCGAGCTGACGCCGACGCTGAAGGTCAAGCGCAACGTCGTCAACGAGAAGTACGCGCCGCTCTTCGACGAGCTCTACGGCTAGCCAGCGGAACGGGAGCGTTCGCACGCCGGTACTCTGACTGGCGTGCGGACGGATCCCACTGACACCGGCGGCCTCTTCGTCGGGCGCCGGCCCGGCACGGCGCCGACCAAGTACCGCGCGCTGCCGCAGCGCGGCTCCCGTGCCCGGCAGCGCGTCGACGCCCTGCTCGCGCACGCGCTGATCGGGCTGATGGCCTTCATCAGCCTGCTGTTCTGGGGCCCGATCCCCGCCGGCTCGCTGTGGTTCGCCTCGCGCGTGCAGTACTGGACCGGCAGCGTGAGCTTCGGGATCCTCTGCGGCTTCGCGGCGATGCTGCTCGTGCTCTTCTGCGGCCTCGCGCTGCTCAAGCGGCTGGACCGCGCGTGGATCCTCGTGCGGCGCGCCGCGGGGGTCGACCAGCGCTCGGGCGTGATGCCGCGCGTGTTCGCCTACACCGCCGCGATCTGCGCGGCGATCTTCGCCTTCTGGTTCATCGTCATCAACGGGCCTGGCTCGTCGTCGATGCCGGGGCAGGGCGGCTAGTGGCGCCGAAGATCCGCGGCTACTACCGCCAGTTCGAGGGTCTCTCCGAGCAGGAGGTCAACGCCGAGCTGCGCAAGGAGGCCGAGGAGCGCCGCCGCCTGGCGCTGGCGAAGGTCGAGCCGCTGGACCTCAGCCGCACGACCTGGCCCGAGTACCCCCACCCGGCGATCGTCAACGCCATCACCTTCGCCGCGCGCCGCGGCCTGCACCGCTACCTCGACCGCGGCAGCACGGCGCTGCGCAAGGAGCTCGCCCACCGCCACGGCGTGCCCGGCGAGCGGATCGTGGTCGGCGACGGGATCGCGCAGCTGCTGGCCGACGCCGCGCACGCGCTGCTCGAGCCCGACGACGAGCTCGTCACGCCGTGGCCGAGCTACCCGCTCTACCCGACGGTCGCCCGCCACGCCCGGGGCCACGCGGTGCCCGTCAGCGGCTTCGGGGCCGAGCCACTGCTGGCCGCGGTCAACGACCGCACCCGCCTCCTGGCGATCTGCAATCCCAACGACCCGACCGGCGAGCTGCTGGGCGTCGACGAGCTGCGCGGCCTGCTGGAGGCGCTGCCCGAGCGAGTGGTCGTCCTGCTCGACGAGGCGCTGCGCGACTTCACGACGGCCGAGGAGGTCGACGCGACGCTGGCGCTGCTCGAGGACTTCCCGCGCCTGCTCGTCTTCCGCACGTTCTCGAAGGCGTGGGGCCTGGCCGGCCTGCGCTGCGGCTACGCGATCGGCGGCCCGGGCGCCGAGCCGCTGCTGGAGCAGCTCGAGCCGCAGCTCGGCGTCAACGAGCTCGCGCAGGCGGGCGCGCTGGAGGCGCTGCGGACGATCCCCGGCGTCGTCGACCGCCGCCGCGCGAAGGTCGCCGCCCACCGCGACCGGCTCACCCGCGAGCTGCGCGAGCGCGGCGCCGCGCTGCCCGACTCGCAGGCCAACGTGCTGTGGCTGCCGGCCCCCGGCCCGCACGGGGCCGCCGACCTCTCGGCCGCGCTGGAGCGCCTCGGCGTCGTGGTCCAGAGCGGCGCGGGCATCGGCACGCCCGACCGCATCCGGCTGACCGTGCCCCATCGCGAGGAGGACGTCGAGCGCGTCCTGCGGGCGGTGGACCACGTGCCGCCGCAGGACTGATCCGGCGCACCGCCTTCCGGCGCGACCCGCGTGCTGCGCCGCGGTCCGCGCGGGTACACCGGCGCCATGACCATCCTCGCCATCGTCGCCATCTGCGTCGTGCTCCTGATCCTGGCCTTCCTGGCCCCGCGGCTCTCGCGCCATCCGCAGCGCGGCGTCTCCAAGACGTTCAGCACCGGCGGCAACGTGGCGGGCAGCGCACCCGGGCCGATCGGCCGCCTCCTGCGCAAGCCGTTCGACTCCGGCAACAAGTGGTCCAACCGCAGCGCCTCCGCCGGCCGCAAGGGCCGCGGCAAGATGCCGCTCTAGGCGGCGTGCGCGCTAGCGGCGGGTGCCGGCCACCCGCCGCCAGGCGCTGTACCCCGAGACGTGGCGGCCGTCGTCGCGCGGGTTGACGAGCACCCGGTAGGTCGACGCCCGCGAGCGGGCCCGCACGCTGAGCACGAACGCGCCGTCGGAGCGCAGCGACGCACGCTGGACCGAGACCCAGC
>JACRMD010000050.1 GCA_016215085.1 Solirubrobacterales bacterium
GCAGGCGTCGCGCCGGCCGCTCGCCGTGCTCGGCCGCCCACACGACGATCGCCAGCGTGCGCGGCAGCGGCCACCGGGCGTCGTCCGCCGCGGCCGCCAGGGCGGCCTCGGCCGGCGGCGGGTCGCGCACGAGGAGCTCGACGAGCGCGGCGCGCCGGCGGCCGGCCTCGCCCTCGCGGGCCGCCTGCTCGCGCGCGAAGCCCTCGGCCGAGGCGGCCGACAGCTCGTCGATAGAGGCGAAGATCGACTCGGCCAGCAGCACGAGCGTCTCGGGCTCCAGCCCGGCCTGCAGCCCCGCCTCGGCGAGCCGGCGCCACGCGATCTGGGCGCCGACGCGGTAGGCGGCCAGCAGCGCGTCGAGCGTCCGGCCCTCGCGCGCCTCGCCGCGGCCGAGCGCGACGTAGACGTTGCGCCCGCCGCCCGGCCCGGCGCGCGGGTCGAAGCGCGACAGCGCCTCCTCGACGCCGATGCGCACCGCCTGGCCGAAGGCGCCCTCGAGCGGGCGCGCGTACGCGGGGACCTCCTGGCGGATCGCGTCGATGATCTCGTCGGCGAGCGCGGGGAGGTGCGGCGCCCACGCGTCGATCGCGGCGGTCGGCAGGTCCTCCCACGGGCGCCGTTTGTCATTCACGCAACAGATCTTGAACGATCTTGCGCGCCCGCGCTGCAGAACCGTTGCGATTCGCATGGCAGCCTGCAGTCCATGACGATGAGCAAGATCGAACGGCGGATCACCGTCGTCGCCGTCGTGGTGCCTTTCGTGGGTTTCCTCGCGGCGGTCGTCCTGCTGTGGGGCGGCGCCGTGTCGTGGGTGGACCTCGGGATCTTCGCGGTGATGTACGTCATCTCGGGCTTCGGGGTGACGATCGGCTACCACCGCCTGCTCACCCACCGGTCCTTCGACGCCCCCGCGCCCGTGCGCGCCGGCCTGGCCATCGCCGGGTCGCTGTCGCTGCAGGGCGCGCCGATCCACTGGGTCGCCGACCACCGCAAGCACCACACGTTCACCGACGAGGAGGGCGACCCGCACAGCCCGCATACCCACGGCGGCGAGGGCTGGCGCGGGGTGCTGGAGGGCTGGTGGCACGCCCACACCGGCTGGCTCTTCGACACCGGCGAGCGCGCCTCGGCGCGGCGGTTCGCGCCCGACCTGCGCAAGGACCCGGTCATCCGCTGGGTCGACCGCCACTTCCTGTGGTGGGTGCTGCTCGGCCTCGCGGTCCCGTTCGCCGCGGGCTGGCTGATCGGCGGCACGGTCACCGCCGGCCTCACCGCGCTGCTGTGGGGCGGCCTGGTGCGGATCTTCCTCCAGCACCACGCGACGTGGAGCGTGAACTCGATCTGCCACATGTACGGGTCGCGCCCGTTCGAGACCGGCGACGAGAGCCGCAACAACTGGGTCGTCGCCCTGGTGTCGCTCGGCGAGGGCTGGCATCACAACCACCATGCCTTCCCGACCTCGGCGCGCCACGGCCTGCGCCGCGTGGAGATCGACCCCTCGTACTACGTGATCCGCGCCATGGAGGCGCTCGGCCTGGCGCGCAACGTCCGCCGGCCGGGGGCGGCCGAGCTCGAGCGCAAGAAGCGCAGCGCCGAGCCGGCGCGCGAGGTGGCGGCGGCCTAGCCGTCGGGAGGCACCAGGACGGCGGCCGCGCATGTGCGTGCGGCGGCCGCCGTCCGCCGGTGCCCGTCCGTCAGGCGGCGACGAGCTCGCGCGCGGGCGCGGCGGGCGCGTGCAGCGGGATCCGCGTGCCCGCCGGCGGGCGGACGCGGTAGTGCCGGCAGGCGGCGAGCGCGTGCTCGTGGCGCAGGCCGGGCTCGCCGAGCGTCACGGGGCATGCGCGCACGATGTCGCCCGGGAACGGCACGCGGGTGAGCGAGGGATGGGCGCCGGCCGCGGGGACGACGGTCAATCGGCCGCCCGCAAGCCGGACCACCAGCCACGCCGGGGCGCGGTCGGCGTCGCTGAGCAGTGCCTCCACCGCGCCGAGCGTGATGCCGTCGGCGTCGCGCAGCGGCGCGCCGCGGAGGGCGGGAACCGTCCCTGGAACAGCCATCCTGGCGCGGAGTTCGATGCGCGGGCGCGAGTCCCTGCGCGGCGCGGCCCACTGCTACGTTCCTGCGATGCGTTGCATCCGGGTTGCGCTCCTGGCGTCTGTCGCCGCCGCCGTCCTCGCCGTGCCGGCCGCGTCGCCGGCGGCCGTCAAGTGGCTGTGCAAGCCCGGGCTGAAGACCGACCAGTGCTCGCCGGGGCTCGGCACGACGCGGTTCTCGCCGGCCGGGACGAAGCTCGGCACGCAGACGCCCAGGCGGGGTGCGCGCAAGGTCGACTGCTTCTACGTCTACCCGACGGTCAGCGACCAGAAGACGATGATCGCGACCAAGGCGCTGGACCCGGAGATCAAGTCCATCGCCCTGTACCAGGCCGCCCGCTACACGCAGGAATGCCGGGTGTTCGCGCCGGTCTACCGGCAGCGCACGATCGCCGGGATCCAGGACAGCGTCAGCGGCGGCGGGCCGCGCAAGGGCGTCGTCAACGACAAGGGCTACGACGACGTGCTCGAGGCGTGGCGCTCGTACCTCAAGCACGACAACAAGGGCCGCGGCGTGGTGCTCGTCGGCCACTCGCAGGGCACGTTCGTCCTGCGGCAGCTGATCGCCGGGGAGATCGACAAGAAGCCGTCGGTCCGCCGGAAGCTGGTCTCCGCGCTGCTGCTCGGCGGCAACGTCCTCGTCAAGAAGGGCAAGGACGCCGGCGGCGACTTCCAGCACATCCCGGCCTGCCGCTCGTCCCGGCAGCTCGGCTGCGTGGTGGCCTTCTCGACGTTCGACGAGACCCCGCCCGCCGACGCGCTCTTCGGCCGCACCGCCACCGCCGGCCGTGAGGTCCTGTGCACCAACCCGGCGCGGCTGCAGGGCGGCAGCGGGCCGGTCACGCCGATCTTCCCGTCCGAGCCGTTCGCGCCCGGCACGCTGATCGGCCTGGGCATCGACCTGCTCGGCGTCAAGCAGCCGACCGCCGCCACGCCGTGGGTGACGATCCCGGGCGCCTACACGACGCGGTGCGCGAGCGAGGGCGGGGCCCGCTACCTCAAGCTCACGGCGATCGACGGCGCGCCCGACTTCAAGCCCTCGCCGACCGCGGTCTGGGGCCTGCACCTCGTCGACGCGAACATCGCGCTGGGCAACCTGGTGGACCTGGTCGCCGACCAGGCGGCGGCGTACGTCAGGCGGCGCGGGTAGGGCGGCTCAGCGGCCGCCCTGCGAGGCGCCCGGCTCCCAGAGCGGCTCCTCGGCGCCGTTGGCGTCGCGGCTGAGGATGAACAGCAGGTCCGAGAGCCGGTTGAGGTAGCGCACGACCTCCGGGTTGCCGTCCTCGACGACGATCGCCCGGCGCTCGGCGCGGCGGCAGACCGTGCGGCAGACGTGCAGCTGCGCGGCGGCCGGCGTCCCGCCCGGGATCACGAACGACTTCAGGGGCTTCAGGCCCGCGTTGACCTCGTCGCAGACCTGCTCGAGCCACGCCGTCTGCTCGGGGCTGACGCGCAGGCGCTCGCGCTCGCCGCCATGGGGGACCGAGAGGTCGGCGCCGACGTCGAACAGGTCGTTCTGCGCGCGGCGCAGCCACGCGCGGTGGCGGTCGGGCAGGTCGGGCAGCGCGACGGCCACCCCGAGCTGCGCGTTGAGCTCGTCGACCGCCCCGTAGGCCTCGATGCGCGGGTGCGTCTTGGGCACCCGGCTCATGTCGCCGAGGTGCGTCTCCCCGCCGTCGCCGAGCTTCGTGTAGATCCGGGTCAGGTTGACGGTCACGCAGGTGAGGCTACCGCTGGCGCCGGAACGCTAGGATCTCGCCCGACCAGGGTCGGTGGTCAAGGGAAGCCGGTGCGATTCCGGCGCGGACCCGCCACTGTGACCGGGCGACTGACGCCCTCCGCACGCCCCCTCGAGGGGCAGCCACTGGGACCTCGGACCGAGGACCCGGGAAGGCGCGGAGCGCGAGCCCGCAAGCCAGGAGACCTGCCCCGACCGTCAAGCCGAACAGCCCTCGTGGAAAGGGTGGCTCCTGCAATGAAGCACCAGATGACCGGCCTCCTCGTCGGAGGTCTCCTGCTCGCCCTCGCTCCTGCGGCGCCCGCCGCGACGGTCACCGTCCGCGCCGAGGGCGGCGCCGGCCCGCTGCTGGCCGCGACGCCCGTCGCCACGCCCGCCGGCTCCGTCGCCAAGGACGGCAACGCCGCGCACGCGTGCGCGGCCAACTCGGTGGTCGGCGCCCTCGAGGCCGCCACCGCCGGCGACTGGGCGGCCGGCCCGTGGTCGGACTCCTACTCCGACACGACCGTCGAGCGCATCAAGGGCGAGAGCTACCCCTTCAGCCAGGACCAGTACTACTGGGAGTTCGTCCGCAACGACGAGACGACCTCGACCGGCGTGTGCCAGACCAAGCTCGCCGACGGCGACGAGGTCCTGTTCATCAAGCGCTGCTACATGGCGACCTCCGGCTGCTGGACCGGCAAGGTGCTGGCCACCAAGGCGCCCGCGACCGCCAGGCCGGGCGAGGCGTTCCCGGTGAGCGTCCAGGAGGTCGGCACGAGCTACGGCCCGGCGCCCGACTACGCGCCGACGACGACGCGCACCGCCTCCGGCGGCGCGGCGATCTCCGGCGGCGGGGCGAGCGCGACCACCGGCGCCGACGGCGGCGCGACCGTCACGCTCGCCGACCGCGGCCCGCAGACGCTGCGCGTGACCAAGGGCGACAACGTGCCCGACGAGGTCGTCGTCTGCGTCACCGACGGCGCCGACGGCTTCTGAGGGACGGCCAGGCCCGGCGAGACCGCCGCGCCCGCGCAGGGCGCCGCCCCGTGCGCCACGACCGGCGACGACGGACGCTGCGGCACCGCCGACAAGCGCGCCGCCTGGGGCCACGTGCGCTCGATCAGGGAGCGCCAGCGGTTCGCCAGGGGCAAGGGCCCGCGCGAGCTCAGGGGCACCGTGGACGACGATCCCTCGGGCCTCGCCGCGATCCGCCTGCGCCTCACGCGCACCACCGGCAAGGTATGCACGACCTACGACGGCGAGGCCGAGGCGTTCAAGGCCATGAAGAAGTGCGGCGCCGCCCGCGGCCGCTGGTTCACCATCGGCACGACCGCCGACTGGACCTACCTCCTGCCGTCCAAGCTCGGCAGGGGCCGCTACGTCCTCGACCTGCAGGTCGTCGACAAGGCCGGCAACACCACCAGGCTCGCGCGCGGCGCCACGCGCGTGGTGTTCACCGTTGCCTAGCCGCCTGCGCCTCCTGCTCGCCGTCGCCGCCGCGTCCTGCGCGGCGGCGGCCTCGGGCTGCGGCTTCGGCTCGGGGGAGGCGCCGGGCGGCACCCAGCTGCGCGTGACCACCGACTTCGGGGCGCGCCCGCTCGTCGACTCCGACGCGCCCGAGACCGGCGGCTCGGACACCGTCATGCGCCTGCTGCAGCGCAACGTCAAGGACGTCAAGACGCGCTTCGGCGGCGGCTTCGTGCAGGAGATCGACGGCGTCGCCGGCGGCCAGAGCGACGGCCGCCAGGCCGACTGGTTCTTCTACGTCAACGGCATCCAGTCCGACAAGGGCGCCACGTCGGTCCGCGTGCACGAGGGCGACCGCATCTGGTGGGACCACCACCAGTGGGGCGACGCGCGCGACACGCCGGCCGTCGTCGGCCAGTTCCCCGCGCCGTTCACCCGTGCGGAGGACGGCAGGCGGCTGCCGGTGCGCGTCGAGTGCGTGCAGGTCGAGTCGCCCGCGTGCGACCGCGTCCACGAGACGCTCGTCGGCCTCGAGATCCCCGCGGCCAAGGGCGGCGTCGCCAAGAGCTTCGTCCAGGAGACCCTGCGCGTCCTCGTCGGGCCCTGGCCCGCGCTGCGCGAGGAGGACACCGCCGAGCTGCTGGAGCGCGGGCCGCAGGAGAGCGGCGTCTTCGCGCGGCCGTCCGAGGACGGCAAGTCCATCGCCCTGCTCGACGCCGACGGCAAGGAGGTGCGCTCGATCGGGCCCGGCTCGGGGCTGATCGCGGCGACCCGCCGCCAGGACGCCGCGCCCGTCTGGGTGGTCACCGGCACCGACGCGGCCGGCATCGAGGCCGCGGCCGGGGCGCTGCAGGAGGGCGCGCTGCGCGGGCGCTTCGCGGTCGTGCTCGAGCGCGGCAGGGTCGTCGGCGTGCCCGTCCGGCGGTAGGCCGTGCGCTACCTGCGGCGCGCCAGCCCGCTGCACGCCGCCCGCGCGGCGGCCGGCGGCGCGTGGTGCCTCGCCCTCGCCACGACGGCGCTCGTCGTCCAGCACCCGGTCGTCCTCGCCGTGCTCACCGCGGTGACGCTCGCGGGCGCCGCGCTCGCGCAGGTCGGCCGGCCGGTCGCCCGCGCCGTGCTCCTCACGCTGCCCTTCGCGATCGTGGTCGCGGTGCTCAACCCGTTCGTCGCCCACGACGGCGTCACCGTCTTCTTCCGGGTCGGCGAGGTGCCGCCGTTCGGGCAGGTCGACCTCACCGTCGAGGCGCTGGTCGCCGGCGGGCTGCTCGGCCTGCGGCTCATGGCGGTCGTGGCCGCCGGCGCGCTGCTGACCGCCGCCGTGGACCCCGACGCGCTGCTGGCGCTCTTCCGCCGCGTCTCGCTGCGCTCGGCGCTGGCCGCGGCGCTGGCCGTCCGGCTCGTGCCCGTCCTGGCCCAGGACGCCCGCCGCCTCGACGAGGCGCGCCGCTGCCGCGCGACGCCCGTCGGCCGCACGGCGGTGCTGCGGGCCGTGGCCAACGGCGCCCTGGACCGGGCGATCGACGTCGCCGCCACGCTCGAGGTCCGCGGCTACGCGACGCTCGGCCGCCCGCGCGGCCTGCGCCCGGCTCATCGATGGCGGCATTGTGATGGTCAGCCAGAGCGTGCTCTTGAAGGGCATCAACGATGATGTCGCCACGCTCGAGGCGCTGATGCGCCGCTTCGTCGAGATGCGCATCAA
>JACRMD010000051.1 GCA_016215085.1 Solirubrobacterales bacterium
CTGGGCCCCGCGGTCCGAGACGACCAGCTCCCCCAAGATGATCGACAAGGAGGTCGGCGAGCTCGTCGCGGCCTGAGCAGCCAACCCCTTCACCGACGAGAAGAGCACCGAACTCCTACACCACGTCCTGGGACTTGACTAGAGGGCTTCATCGGATTTCCCGCACGCCCGACGATCCGGCTCCTCTCTACGCGTTCAGCGTCCCAGTGCGAGGGATGGGCAACGGATGGGCTCGGCTCGAAGCGGTGGCGTTCATCGTCGATGACGATGCCCGGGCACTCGGGTCGTTCGTGAATCCTCTGCTATCACCAGAAGAAACGGCGGGCCGGGCGGCTTCGGCGGACCGGGGGGTCGGGCCGCTCGGGCTTGTCGGCGTCGTCGGGATGCGAGGGCTGGGGCAACGTGGGCCTCGTGGCGTCGGCGTGGTCGTAACTTTCAGGGCAACGGCTCGACCCGCCGTTCGAGCAGACGAGTCTGCTCGAACACATCACTGTGTCTGAGACATGCCCTCGGCAGTCCGCGGCGCCCGCCGCTAGCGTCCGCGCTGCGCGGTGGGGCCGGGCTTGCGCCCGGCCCCACCGGCCCGTGTGCCCTTCGGCTTCGTCGCCGCTGGCGTGCGGCGCTTCGGCTTGCCCTTGCGGCTCCCCGTCTGGCGTGACGGGCCCGCCGGCTCGGGCTGGGCACCCTGCTCCTGACCGTCCTCGGCGCTGGCGTGCGCCGCCTGGGGAGGGCCCTCGTCGGCTTCCGCCTGGGGTGGCGGATCGTCGGCTCGGGCCGTGAGCAGAAGTTCGGCTGGGGCGTTACGGGCCACCTTGCCGCTGGGGCCGAACGGCGGCAGGAGGCGGTAGCGCATGTCCTGGGTCCAGCCCTGCGCGAGCAGGGGCGCCTTGCGCCACGCGAGGTAGTGCTCGAGGACGTCGGTGCGTCGCAGCTCGCGGATGCCGCGCTCGACGGTCGAGGCGCCGATGCCGTACCAGACCGGGCCCTTGTTGAAGGGCAAGGAGAACCAGTCCGGCAGGCTGAGCGCAATCAAGAGCATGGCCTTGCCCGGCAGCGTGAGCTTCTCGGCGTGGCCGTCGAGCCAGTAGGCGTAGGGCAGCTGCAGGTAGGGCGTGTCGCGCACCTCCCCCGGGTGCTGGTAGTCGGCGCCGTCGCCGCCCTCGTCAAGCAGCGTCACCCGCAGCACCCGGTTCGTGCGCCGGACGCGGACCAGCCCGATCTCCTGGAGGGCCTTCCAGTTGCGCTGCACGGTGCGCAGCCCGGACTCGTTGTCGGGTAGGCCGAGCGCCCGCGCCCACACGCGCGACTCGAGCGCGACGTCGAAGTTGAGGTCCTCGCCGTCGGGCCGGCCGGCCGCGCGGGCGTGCAGCAGGAGGTACTGCTCGGCGGCGCTGCCGACGCCGCGGCGCACGATACGCGCCAGCGGACCGGCGACCGGGTCGCCCTCGGCGTCGCGCTGCTGGAGGAACGTGTGTCGCACGGGCACGGCGTCGCGCTTCGAGGAGCTGAGGAGCTCCTCGATCGTGTCCATCTGCGATGGTGCGGGCGGCGGCTTGACCATGGCCAAAGCATGACATATCGGACGAGTCACCATGGACAGCTCGCACCGCATCCAAACCAACGTTTGGGACGTCTCTATCCGAAGCCTAGTGCGAGGCCTCTGCGAATCCAAACTGCTAAGCCTCGTTCCAGTGCTGAGTGGACGGACACGCCACCCCCGGCGCTCCGACGCCGCGACGCCGCGTGCCGACGCCGTGCCGTAGCTCACCTACCAGCTCGCACCTGCGCGGCACGGGGCGCGGCGCGATGCCGGAGCGCGGGCCGCCTCGCGCCCTTCCCGCGATCGCGGGCCCCTCGCCAGCCTCGGCCTCGACGTCGGCGACCTCGTCGCCGATGCGATCCGCGCGCTCGTCGACGTCCTGGTCCCCGACATCGCCGTCGACCGGGCGACCCGGCTGGTGACCTGGCTCGTTCGCGCTGCCGCCCGTGACGAGCGCCACCTACCGCGCGGTTGACCGCTACGCCGGCGACCTGAGCGCGATCGGCTTTCGCCTGCTCAGCACCGCCGTGGCCGGCGGCGGGCTGCAACCGTAGCCCGGGGCACCCGAGGCGAGCGCCACGATCCGCCGCGGCGACCGCCACTGTGCGCGCCGGTCAGCTACCCCGGCGCTGTAGGCGGCCATCGCGCGTCCAGCTGCGTTTCCCGCTGACAGCGGAACTATGGAATTTCTTCGCTCGGCCAAGTACAGTGCTCGAAGGAAATGCCCACTTCCGCTGTCAGCGACAGTCTCCCATATCCCGAATCGCAACCTGATAGCGAGAGCGACCGGCCAGGGGAGGGGCGAGCATGAGGTCTCCTGCGGTAGTACGGTACGGAACCGTACTGTCGCACGAGCTGCTGCGGCTCAGCGTGCGGTGAAGCACACGTCATGACGGCCATCGGCCATCGCCGCCATCGCGCGCTCGGACGATGTCGTCGTCGGTGCCGTGCGTCTCACCCGTCGGGGGGAGTCCCACCGCTCCGCCGGCGCGTCGGACGACGAGGCGGTCGAAGGCGCCGGCGGGGAGCAGGCGTTGCAGCAGCGCGCTCACCCGCGCCTCGCGGCCGACGAAGACCTGCGCCGGTGGGCGCCTGGCCGTCAGCGCCGAGACGATGGCGGCGGCGGCGTCCTCCGGGGCGATCGCTCGCGCGGCGGTGCGCTCGGTCGCGGCGGTGAAGCGCTCCAGGCGGGAGCCGTACACGCGCGCAAGGTCCGGTGGCAGGGCGGCGAGCCGGGTGGCGGACGCCTCGAGCCCCTTGGACCAGATCGGGGTCGCGACGGCCCCCGGTTCGACGAGCGACACGGCGACGCCGAGCGGCAGCAGCTCGCGGCGCATCGACGCCGACAGCGCGCGGACGGCGCCCTTGGAGGCAGCGTAGGGCCCGACGAAGGGCGGCGGGACGGCGCCCCCGATCGACCCCACGTTGACGATCCGCCCGCGCGCCGCGCGCAGCGCCGGGAGCGCGACGCGGGTCACCGTGGCGAGGCCGACGACGTTCACCTCGAGCTGGCGGCGCCAGTCCTCGGCGCTCAGGCCCTCCAACGGACCGGAGACGACGATGCCGGCGTTGTTGACGAGGCCGTGGAGACGCTCACCCGCCAGCCGCGTCGCCAGCGCCTCGGCGTGGTCGCGGTTGCCGACGTCCAGCAGGACCGGGATGACGCGCGGGTGCTCGGGCGCGTGCTCGAGCCGCCGCACGCCGGCCAGCACGAACGCGCCGCGCTCGGCGAGCGCGAGGGCCGTGGCACGGCCGATGCCGGTCGAGCTGCCGCTGACGAGGTACGTCCAGTGGCGGTCCATGCCAGAGAGTGTAGGGAACGCTCCAATTCGAAGCGGTCGCCAAGAATTGTGATTGACACTCCAATACCTCTCCGTGTAGCGTCCAGCCATGGGGTCTGTTGCCACCGGCGCCCGCACGGCGCACCGGACGGCGGACGTCGCGATCGTCGGCTACGGCCCGGTCGGCGCGACCGCCGCGAACTTCCTGGGGATGTACGGCTTCGACGTGGTGGTCGTGGAGCGCGACCCGTCCGTCTACCCGCGCGCGAGGGCCATCTCGACCGACGAGGAGGTCCTGCGGGTCTGGCAGCAGGTCGGCCTCGCCGAACGGCTGAAGCGCGACATGCTGGCCGAGCGGCCGATCGACTACGTCGACTCGCGTGGGCGCTCCTTCATGAGCTTCGAGCTGCGCCAGCGGCGCAACAACCACCCCCCGCAGATGTTCATCTACCAGCCGGTGGTCGACGAGGTCCTGCGCGAGGGTGTCGAGCGCTTCCCGAACGTCGAGGTGCTGCTCGAGCACGAGATGCGCGATCTCCGCCAGGACGCCGACGGCGTTCTGCTCGAGCTCGCCGACGTCCGCGACGGGGCGCCGTCGACGGTCCGCGCGAAGTACGTGCTCGCCTGCGACGGCGGCTCCAGCCACACGCGCAACCTCCTGGGGATCGGCTTCGAGGGCCGGACCTACGAGGATCCGTGGCTCGTCATCGACACCAAGGTGCTCGAGCCCTGGCCGGAGGTCGACCGGCTGCGCTTCCACTGCGACCCTGACCGGCCGGCCGTCGACTGCCCGACGCCGCTGGGCCATCATCGCTGGGAGTTCCCGATCCTCCCGGGCGAGGACCGGGAGGCGCTGACGCGCCCGGCGTCGGTGCGTGCGCTGCTGGCGCGACAGGGGATCACCGAGCGCCACGTCGAGGTCCTGCGCCAGGCGGTCTACGTGCACCACGTCCGCTTCGCCGAGCACTGGCGGGAGGGGCGCGTGTTCCTGCTCGGCGACGCCGCGCACGCGATGCCGCCGTGGATCGGCCAGGGCATGGCGTCCGGCGTGCGCGACGCCGGCAACCTGTGCTGGAAGCTCGCCGGCGTCCTGCGCGGCACGCTCGCCGAGGAGGTGCTCGACTCCTACCAGGTCGAGCGCCAGCCCAACGTCCGCGAGCTCACCCAGCGCGCCGTCTTCTTCGGCCGGGTGATCACCGAGCGGCGGCGTGCCGCAGCCGCCGCGCGCAACGTCGCGTTCCGCGTGGCGATGCGCTCGCCGTGGATCGGTCGCTTCCTGCGCGAGGCGCGCTGGTGGCCGCCCCTGTTCTACCGTGAGGGCTTCTTCGCCGACCGGCGCGCGCACAAGGCGATCGGCGGCCACGCGCCGCAGCCGTTCGTGACGACCGCCGACCACCGCGAGCCGGTTCGCCTCGACGACGTGCTGGGCGCCGACTGGGCGGTGATCGGCCTCCCCGGCACGAAGGCGATCAGCCCGGACGTCCGCCAGCGGTGGGCCGCCGCGGGCGCTCGCTGCCTCGAGCTCACGCACGACGCGCAGCCGCGTCCCGGGGCGCTGCGCGAGGAGGAGCGCTGGCTCGAGGACTGGATGCGTAGCTACGGCGCGGAGGTGATCGTGCTGCGCCCCGACCGCTTCGTGTACGCGGCGGCGGCGGGGCGCAGGCCGCTGGCCAGGCCGCCCGCCGCGCTCTGCCCGTACCGCCGGGCCGTGGTGGTCTAGGCGGCGGATCGGGCGGCGCTCGCCGCCGCGCCGGCGTCGGGCGCGATCGCGACGCGGTTGCGCCCTCCGGACTTCGCGCGGTACAGCGCACGGTCGGCGTCGGCGTAGGCGGCGTCCCAGTCGAAGGACGTGCCGGCCCGCGCGGCCACGCCGACGGACACCGTCACCCGCAGGTCGTCGATCGTGTGCCCCGCCACGGCCGAGCGGAGGGCCTCGGCCAGCGCGACCGCCCGCAACTCGTCGACGTCCGGCACGAGGGCGACGAACTCCTCGCCGCCGGCGCGATACAGCTCGCCCGCCGTGTGCAGCGCCCGCTCCATGCGTGCCGCGACCGCGCGGAGCACATCGTCGCCGGCGAGGTGCCCGTGGCGGTCGTTGATCGCCTTGAAGTGGTCGATGTCGGCGATGAGGACGGCCACCATCCGCCCGGCCCGGCGCCCAGCGGCCAGCTCGCCCACGGCCTCGTCCAGCGCGGTCCGGTTGCGCAGTCCGGTGAGGGGGTCGCGGCGCGCCTCGAGGTGGTGCGCCACGTCGGAGTCGCGCAGCGCCGAGGCCATGAGCACGCACAGCGCGACCGCCAGCCACGGCAGGCCGAGCGCCGGGAGCTCGTCGGCGGCCGGCGCGCCGGCGGAGGCCAGCCACCCGACGGCGATGCACACCATGGTGAACCCGGCCATCGCCCAGGACACGCGGGTGGCGAAGACGATGGCCGTGGTCGTGACGAGCGGCAGCAGCACGGCGGCGCCCCCCACCGTCCAGAGGTCGCCCACCGCGATCGCCGTCGCGAGCGCGGCCTGCGCGCGCCGCGTTGAGACGCTGGTGCAGCACGAGGAATCGCGCGCGGTCGTCCGGCGTGGGGCACAGCCACGACGTCACTCGCCGGTAGTCGGCGGCTCGGCAGGCTTCCTGTAGCAGCGGGGCTCAGCGTGCGGACACCCGCGACGGCTCCTCGCGCAGGCGCCCGTGGATCGCGACGAGCGCCGTGGGCAGGTCCTCGAGCATGCGGCCGAGGTCGACGCGGCGGTCGGATTGCGTGGCGATGAAGGCGCCGTCGACGGCGGCGAGCGCGAAGCGGGCGAGGCGGTCCGTGGCCTTGGCGTTGGCGCGCAGGCCGAACGTGACCGCCATCTGCCGGCGCAGTCGCACGAGCGCCTCGCCGCGGACGCGGTCGATGACCTCGGTGACGATCGCGGCGTCCCCGGCGGGGGGCTGGGCGGCGAGCACGACCAGCAGCCGCAGGAAGTCCGGGTGGCGCTGCAGGGTGCTCTGGACCTGCGCGATGAGGGCGCCCAGGTCCGTCTCCGGGTCGCCCGTGGGCCGGCGGGGAGGCGGCAGCTCGGCGAAGAACCGGGCGGCGCCACGCTCCATCACCGCGACGAGCACGCCGTTCTTGGACCCGAAGTAGTGGTAGAGCGAGCTGATCGGGATGCCCGACGCCTTGACGATCGCCGACGTCGTCGCCGCCTCGTACCCGTGCTCGGCCATCAGCCGCTCGGCGGCGTCGAGCACCACCTCACGAGAGCGGGTGCCCCGGCGGTTGGGCCTGACGTTGGGGGAGGCGGCCATCGGACCGGAGGCTACTGCGGGAACCGGAGAACGCTCGCGGCGTCACGATTGGAGTTGACACTACAGAACACGTATCGTAGCGTTGGCTCCAATGGGTCACGTCAAGCTCGCCGAACGCCGGGTCCCTGCCGGCGACATCCAGCTCAACGTCGCGGAGGTGGGCGACGGGCCGCCCCTGGTGTGGCTGCACGGCGCCGGCCCCGGCGCCACGGGCATCTCGAACTTCCGCCAGAACCTCCCGGCCTTCGAGGACCACCGCAGCCTCGTCTTCGACCTGCCGCGCTTCGGCAGGTCCGACAAGCCGGTCCTCTCGCTGGAGCGCGGCGAGATGTTCGCCCCGTTCGCCGCGGCGGCGA
Organism: Solirubrobacterales bacterium; assembly: GCA_016215085.1. Taxonomy (GTDB): domain Bacteria; phylum Actinomycetota; class Thermoleophilia; order Solirubrobacterales; family Solirubrobacteraceae; genus Baekduia. The sequence goes on from JACRMD010000051.1 coordinate 6,964, forward strand.
TCGCCGCCGCGCTCGAGCACCTCGGCGTGGAGCGCTGCTCGGTGATCGGCAACTCGATGGGCGGCGCCACGGCGATCAAGCTGGCCGCCGACCACCCGCACCTCGTCGACCGCCTGGTCCTCATGGCCGCGGCCGGGACGGCGCCGGAGGGCTGGGACGGCGGCTTCCCGCCCGGCCTGCTGAAGATCGCCGAGTGGATGCACGCGGGCCCCAGCGAGAAGCTCATCCGCGAGTTCGCCGAGCTCCAGGTCTACGACAGCTCGATCCTCACCGACGAGCTGCTCGCCGAGCGGCTGGCGGGCGCCTCGGACCCGGAGATCGTCGCCACCAACCCACGAACCAACCCGCTGCCGGGCGACCTCAACCCGGACCTGCCGAACGTGCAGGCGCCCACGCTGCTGCTGTGGGGGCGCGAGGACAACTTCATCCCGCTCGAGTGGGGCCTGAACGCCCTGCGACGGATCCCCGACGCCGAGCTGCGGGTCATCCCGTTCTGCGGCCACTGGGTCCAGTTCGAGCACACCGACTTCTTCAACAAGGTCGTCCGCGACCACCTGGAGGCCTGACCCATGAACAAGAACGCGCCGGTCTGCAAGCTGGGGCACGTCGCGCTGACGACGCCCGACATCGACGCGTCCGTGCGCTTCTTCCGCGACCTCGTCGGTCTGGACGTGGTCGGCGAGCAGGACGGGGCCGTGTACCTGCGCGCCTTCGGCGAGATCGACCACCACTCGCTCGTCCTGCGCGAGGGCGCCACAGGCGTCGAGCACTTCGGGCTGCGCGCGTCCGGGCCCGAGCAGCTCGAGCTGCTGGCCGCCGACCTCCGCGCCCACGGCGTGGCCGTGACGGAGGTCGCCGCCGGCGCCGAGCTCGGGCAGGGCGATGCGATCCGCTTCGTCTCCCCGCAGGGCCACCCGTGGGAGGTCTACTGGGAGATCGAGAAGGGCCGCCAGGACTCCAAGCTCATCAACCAGCGCGGCAAGGCCTACCTGCGCGGCTCGTCCCCGATGCACCTCGACCACATCAACATCGCGTGCGTCGACGTCACCGCCGGGGAGGCCTTCCTGGCCGATCGCCTCGGGTTCCTGCGCCGCGAGTACGTCCAGCCGACCGACGGGCCGATCCTGGCGTCGTGGATGTCGGTCACCTCGCAGGTCCATGACATCGCGATCGCCTCTTCTACGTGCGGGACCCGGGCTCCGGGCACCGCGTCGAGCTCTTCGCCGGCGGCTACCACATCTTCGACACCGACTGGGAGCCCGTCCGCTGGGACGAGACCAACATCATGACCGGCATGGTGTGGGTCGGCCCCGACTACCTGCCCGGCGCCGGCGGTCCGATGGACGCGACGACCCCGTGCCTGCCGGAGGCCGGGGCCGCGGACGGCGCGGCCGCCGCCCAGGGGGAGGCGCTGATGCAGCAGACCCTGGCGGCGAACGCCGGGAAGGCGGACGCATGACGGCGACCACGCGCGACGCGCTCCTCGTCGACCTGGCCGCCGAGCTGCGCACCGCCGCGGCGACGCGGCAGCCGGTGGAGCCCCTCACCGAGCGGTTCCCCGGCCTCGGCGTCGACGAGGCCTACGCGGTGCAGGAGCTGAACGCCAGCGCGCGGCAGGCCGCGGGCGACCCGGTGGTCGGGCGGAAGATCGGCCTGACCTCGAAGGCGATGCAGGAGATGCTCGGCGTGGCCGAGCCCGACTACGGCCGCATCTACGCGTCCGAGCTGCTGCCGTCCGGCGCCTCCGTGCGGCGTGCCGATCTCATCGCGGCGCGCGTCGAGCCCGAGATCGCCTTCATCATGGCCCACGGCCTGCGCGGTCCCGACGTGACGTCCGCCGAGGTGCTCGCGGCGACGGAGGCCGTGGCCCCGGCGCTGGAGGTCATCGACTCGCGCGTCGCCGACTGGCGGATCAAGCTGGTGGACACGGTTGCCGACAACGCCAGCTGCGCGCGCGTCGTGCTCGGCCGACAGCGGACCGACCCGGCCGAGGTGGACCTCGCGACCGCCGCCGTGCACCTCCGCGTCGACGGCGACGTCGTGCAGGAGGGGACCGGTGCCGCCGTGCTCGGCCATCCGGCGGAGGCGGTCGCCTGGCTGGTCCGCACGCTGCACCGCTACGGCGGCGGGCTTGCCGGCGGCGACGTGGTGATGCCCGGCTCGATGACGGCCGCCGTGCCGTTCGAGCGCGGGTCCCACGTGGTGGCGGACTTCGGTGCGCTGGGCACGGTCGAGGTGCTGGCCCGATGAGCGAGCGCAAGGCCACGGCCGCCATCGTCGGCTCGGGCAACATCGGCACCGACCTCCTCTACAAGCTGCTGCGCTCCGAGCACGTCGCGCCGCGCTACATGGTGGGCATCGACCCGTCGTCCGCCGGCCTGGCGCGTGCGCGGGAGCTCGGCGTCGAGCCCTCCCACGAGGGCGTCGACTGGCTGCTGTCCCGCGACGAGCTGCCCGACCTCGTCTTCGAGGCCACGGCCGCCAAGGTGCACGCCGCCGCAGCGCCCCGGTACCTCCATGCGGGCATCCGCGCGATCGACCTGACCCCCGCGGCCGTCGGCCCGTTCGTCATCCCCGCCGTCAACCTCGAGGAGCACCTCGACGCCATGAACGTGAACATGGTCACGTGCGGCGGACAGGCCACGGTGCCGATCGTGCACGCCGTGGCGCGGGTCACGCCCGTCCCCTACGCCGAGATCGTGGCCTCGATCGCCTCGAGGTCCGCCGGCCCGGGCACGCGCGCCAACATCGACGAGTTCACCGAGACGACGTCGCAGGCCATCTCGCAGGTCGGCGGCGCCGCGGCCGGCAAGGCCATCATCATCCTCAACCCGGCGGAGCCGCCGTTGCTGATGCGCGACACGGTCATGTGCGAGATGACGCCGGGCGCCGACCACGACGCCGTCGCCGAGTCGATCCGCGACATGGTCGCCGAGGTCGCGGCCTACGTGCCGGGCTACCGCCTGAAGGCCGACCCGCAGTTCGAGGACGACCGCGTCGTCGTGCTCCTGGAGGTCGAGGGAGCGGGTGACTTCCTGGAGCGCTACAGCGGCAACCTCGACATCATGACCTCGGCCGCCGCGCGCGTCGGCGAGGCCATGGCCCGGCGGGCGCTCGGGGTGGCTGCATGACCGCGCGCCGCTTTTCGCCCGCACTCGACGTGCGCATCACCGACACGTCGCTGCGCGACGGGTCGCACGCCGTCGCCCACCGGTTCACGGTGGCGCAGGTCCGGTCGATGGTCGCGGCGCTCGACCAGGCGGGCGTGCCGGTCATCGAGGTCTCCCACGGTGACGGGCTCGGCGGCTCCTCGCTGACCTACGGCCGCAGCGGCACGGACGAGCGCGAGCTCATCGCCGCCGCCTGCGAGACCGCGACGAGCGCGACGATCGCCGCGCTGGTGCTGCCGGGCGTCGGGACCGCGCACGACATCAGGGCCGCCAAGGACCTCGGGATCGGCCTGCTCCGCGTGGCCACGCACGCCAGCGAGGCCGACATCTCCGCCGAGCACTTCACGCTCGCGCGCGAGTTGGGGCTCGAGACCGCCGGCTTCCTGATGATGAGCCACACGCTCGAGCCGCGGCGGCTCGCCGCCCAGGCGCGGATCATGGCCGACAACGGCTGCCAGTGCGTCTACGTGGTGGACTCGGCCGGGGCGCTGGTCCTCGACGAGGCCGCCGACCGCGTCGCCTCGCTCGTCCAGGAGCTCGGCGACGACGCCCAGGTCGGCTTCCACGCCCACCGCAACCTCGGTGTGGCGGAGGCCAACACGGTGCTCGCGGTCCGCGCCGGCGCCGTGCAGGTGGACGGGTCGCTGCGCGCCTTCGGCGCCGGCGCCGGCAACGCCCAGACCGAGGTCGTCGCGGCGCTGCTCGAGCACGAGGGCCTGCGGACCGGCATCGACGTCCCGGCGTTGCTCGATGCCGCCGAGGAGGTGGCCGCGCCGCTGCAGCCGTCGGTCCCGGCGATCGACCGCGACGCGATCACGCTCGGGCGCTCCGGCGTCTACTCGAGCTTCCTCAAGCACGCCCGCCGCATCGGCGAGCGCTACGGCGTCCCGTCGCACGAACTGCTGCGGGTCGCCGGCGAGCGCCGGCTCGTGGGCGGCCAGGAGGATCTCCTCGTCGACATCGCGGTCGCGCTCGCGGGCGACACCGCCGAGGTGGTGCGCTGATGGAGGACGTCGCGCGGTACCTGCTGGCCGCCATCTTCGCGGTGGCCGGGATCGCCAAGCTCGCCCTGCGCCGCGAGCAGCTCGTCGGCCAGATGAGCTGGGTGGCGCACACCTCGGACGCCCAGGTGAAGGGCATCGGAGCGCTCGAGGTCGCCGCGGCGGCCGGCCTGGTCCTGCCAGAGGCGCTGGACATCGCCGAGCCCCTGACCGGGGCTGCTGCGATCGGCGTCATGGCCCTGATGGTCGGAGCCGCCGTCACCCACGTGCGCATCGGGGAGGCCGAGCGGCTCCCGATCAACGTGGTGCTCTTCGCGCTGGCCGCCTACGTAGCGGCCGGGTCGCTGTAGGCGGCGCTCAGCGCGGCAGGACGCGCTCGCCGGTTCGACTCCGGCAGAGGGCTTCATCGGTCTCCACGCGGCACGATGTCGAGAACCGCGAGCCGGCTCCGCTCTCGAGGTGAGGGCGGCGACAGGCGCGGCCCACGACACCAGGAGGCCACGATGCCGAAGTACCTGCTGCTCAAGCACTACCGCGGCGGCCCGGAGCCGCACCATCCGTTCCCGCCGATGGACCAGTGGGCGCCGGAGGACGTCGAGGCGCACATGGCGTTCCTGCGGAACGTCAGCGCGATGCTCGAGGAGAGCGGCGAGTACGTCGACGGCCAGGCGCTCACGCCGGAGCGCACGTGGGTGCGCTACGGCGGCCCGGGCGCGGCGCCCGTCACCACCGACGGCCCGCACCCCGAGACCAGCGACCTCATCGCGGGCTGGTACATGGTCGACGTCGAGTCGCGCGAGCGGGCGCTCGAGATCGCGGCGCACGTCTCCTCGGAGCCCGGCCCGGGCGGCGAGCCCCTGTACGAGTGGATCGACGTCCGCGAGGTCATGTCCGGGGCGCCGGCCGAGGACTGAGCGCCGTGGTCGACGAGCCGGTGCGGTCGCTGGACGAGGGCGCGCTGCGTGCCCTCGTCCCGCGGGTGCTCGCGGGGCTGGTGCGCCGCGGCGAGGACTTCGACGCCGCCGAGGACGCGCTGCAGGAGGCGCTGCTCGAGGCGCTGCGGGTCTGGCCCGAGCACCCGCCGCACGACCCGCGCGCGTGGCTGACCACCGTCGCGATGCGGCGGCTCGTCGACGCCCGCCGCAGCGAGGCCGCCCGGCAGCGCCGCGAGGAGACCACGCACGCGGAGCCGCCGCCGGGCCCCGCCGAGGAGGGCGACGACACGCTCGTCCTGCTCTTCTGCTGCTGCCACCCCGACCTCGCGCCGGCGTCCCAGGTGGCGCTGACGCTGCGGGCCGTCGGCGGTCTCACCACCCGGGAGATCGCCGACGCCTTCTACGTCCCCGAGGCGACGATGGCCCAGCGCATCAGCCGCGCCAAGCGCACGCTGCGCGGCCGCCGCCTGGACCAGCCGGGCGACCTCGCCGTCGTCCTGCGCGTGCTCTACCTGATCTACACGGCCGGCCACACGGACCGTGTTGACCTGGCCGGCGAGGCGATCCGGCTCGCGCGCCAGCTCACCCTCGCCACGCAGGAGCCCGAGGCGCGCGGTCTGCTCGCGCTGATGCTCCTCAACCACGCGCGGCTGCCCGCGCGGCTCGACGCCGAGGGGCGGATCGTCACGCTCGACCGGCAGGACCGCAGCCTGTGGGACACGCGCCAGATCGCCGAGGGCGTGCGCGTCCTGCAGTCGGCGCTGGCCATGCAGACCGACGAACGGCCCCCTGGCCGCTACCAGGTCGAGGCGGCGATCGCCGCCCTGCACGACGACGCGGCCAGCGCCGGGGAGACCGACTGGCCGCAGATCCTCGCCTGGTACGACGACCTCGTCGCGCTCACGGAGGACCCCGTGCGCGAGGACCCCGCCGCGGTGCTCGGCCGCGCGGTCGCGGTCGGCCACGTCCTCGGCGCCGCCGCCGGGCTGCGCGAGACCGACCGGCTGCGCGACGTGCTCGGCGAGCGGCACCGGTGGCACGCCGTGCGCGGCCACCTCCACGAGCTCGCCGGCGACCTGCCCGCCGCCGCCACGGCGTACGCCGAGGCCGCCCGCCGGGCCACGAACGTCGCCGAGCGCGACCACCTCGTCCGGCAGGCCGCCCGCGCGCGGGCGGATCGGGCTACGGGCTCGCTCACGGCGCGGCGCACACGACCCACGTGGTCACGTCCGCGTCCCTGACGGCGGTCACCGTCCCGCTGTTGGAGACCTCCACCTTGAGGGCCCGGGCCTCCCAGGAGGTCGGCGAGGGGTACTCGACGGGCGGCCCGTTCGGCGCCCACGGGGCCAGCGGGTGGTTCGCGGGGATGCTGGCGATCACGTAGCCGTCGGGGCTGTGGCCGCCGCCGCCGGTGGCGGCCTCGCCGGGCAGGCAGTCGGTGCGCTGGACCCCGTGGCCGGAGGAGGTGCGGACGATGAGGCGCGTCGCGCCGGGGTCGCCCTTCGGGCCGATCGGGCCTGCCACGCCCTGCGGGCCCGCGGGCAGCTGCCCGGCCTTGAAGTCGGCGGCGAGCAGCGTGTGGTCGGCGACCTTCGCCGTGTCGACCGCGTTGGCGGCCAGGTCCGCCCGGTGGACAGCGCCGTTCTTGATGGCGTTGGAGGTCACGCTGTCCTTGGCGAGGCGCGCGACCGAGTACGAGGTCCCGCCCAGCGCCACGAACAGGGCGGTGAGCGCGACGGCCATCGCGGGCGACGGCCAGTGGAGGTGGCGGCGGACGACGCGCATGGCGATCTCCTCGGCGAGATGACGGTGCGACGAGCATGCGCCTGCGGACGGCTGGGCCGCATCCGTGGGGAGTACGTGCCGATTGCCTCGAAGTACGGACCTCGGAGAACCACGGAGGGGTGGAACATGCACGACGGCTGGGGCGCGGGGATGCTGCTGCTCCTGGGCGCGATCGTGCTCGGGATCGTCTGGTGGAAGCAGGGAGGCCGCGCGCGGGCCGTCGCGGGCGGACGGCGGGGGCGAGACACGGGAGACCCCGGTGGAGATCCTCGAGCGGCGCTTCGCCGAAGGGGAGATCACCGCCGAGGAGTACCGGTCGCGCCAGCAGGTGCTCGACGGCGACGAGACGCCGACGGCGTCCGCCACCGGAGGGGGCGCCCGCTGAGCTTCGCCGCGTGTCAGCTCCCGCGCGCGGCGCGCTCGACGGCCGCGACGACCCACGCATCCGGCGGCGTCCCGCGCAGCCCGTCGTCGGTCGCGTAGAGGCGGCACTTCAGGCCGTAGTCGTCGCGCTCGGCGGACCCGGGGTCGACGTCGACGCCGTCGATGCGCAGCGTCGGCGAGCCGAGGAAGCGCTCGGCCTGCGCGGCCGCATCGGACTCCACGCGGCGCTGCTCGACGGGGACGTCGACGCCCGCCCGCTCCAGCAGTCCCCGGAGGTGCGGCAGGAACGCCTCGTGGCCCGGGCACCCCTCGAAGTACAACAACTCGATGCGCACGGCGCGGCTCAGGGCTCGTCGGCCGGGTGCACGACGAGCACCGGGCGCCGGCAGTGGTGCACGACGGCGTTGGAGACGCCGCCGAGGACCGCGGACCGCAGCGCCGAGCGCCCGCGCGAGCCGACCACGACGGCACGCGGCTCCGTGTCGTGCGCGAAGCGGACGAGGGCGGTCCAGACCGAGCCGTCGGCGCCCAGCGTCCGCGGCGAGGCGTCGAGGCCGGCCGCGCGTGCGAGCTCGCAGCCCTCCTCGGCGACCCGCGCCGCCTCGCCCTCCGCGGCCGCGTTGAGCTGGTCGACCGCCTCGGTGATGATCGCGTCGGGCATGGCGGCGCGTGCCACGCCGGCCGCCTCGGCGAGCGACCGCCAGACCGTCGCGACGACGGCACGGCCCCGCGGGAAGACGAGGCCGGCCTGGGCGATCGCGTTGCGCGCGGCGTCGGAGCCGTCGTAGGCGATGAGGATGGTGCCGGCGTCGTGGTCGGTCATGTTCCCCGTGATCTTGCCCGCTCGCGGCGCGCGCGGTCGAGCGACGGCGCGCGTGCGTCTTAAGACGATGGGCCCATTGCCCGCGGGTCCGCGGACCCCCGATCCTGTGCGGGGTGCGGCGCCCTTCGCGGACGAACTACGGAGCCTCCGCCGGGGTCGCTCCGGATGCCGGGGCGCCGTCGGCGCGGTTTGCTGACCCCGTGAAGGTCGCCAGGCGTGCGCGTGCGCGAGGGCGAGGGACGGGCCCGCGAGGCCGTCGTCCGTCGCCCGTCGTGCAGTTCGCGGCGTCGGGTCTCCTCGCGCTCGTCGTGGTCGCCATCGCGGCGGGCCTGGTCTTCAACGACGCCAGCCGCGACGAGTCCGAACGCGACGCGCGCGACCTGACCCGCGCGCTCGCGGTGGCCGGCGTGGAGCCGAGCCTGACGCCGGAGCTGCTGGCGGAGGACCGGCAGGCGGTCGAGGCGTTCGACCGGTTCGTCCGGCGCAGGATCCTGCAGGACGGCATCGTGCGCGTGAAGCTGTGGACGGCGGACGGGCGCATCGTCTACTCCGACGAGCGCCGGCTGATCGGCTCGCGGTACCGGCTGGCGGCGGACGATCGCGCGGTGCTGCGGACCGACGAGGTCGAGGCGGAGGCCAGCGACCTCACGCGGCCGGAGAACCGCTTCGAGCGGCCGTACGGGGAGCTGGTCGAGGTCTACACGGGCGTGCGGGCCCCGGGCGGCCAGCCGCTGCTGTTCGAGGCCTACATGCGGGGCAGCGACCTGAGCGCCAGCTCCGATCGCGTCTGGCGCCAGTTCGCGCCGCTGCTGGTCGTCGCGCTGCTGCTGCTGTGGCTCGTGCAGATCCCGCTGGCGCGCTCCCTGCGCGACCGTCTGCGCGCCAGCCAGGAGGAGCGCGAGCGGCTGCTGCTGCACGCGCTCGACGCGTCCAACACCGAGCGCCGGCGGATCGCCGCCGACCTCCACGACGGCGTCGTCCAGGACCTCGCGGGCACGGCGCTGTCGCTGTCGGTCGCCGCCGAGCGCTCGGAGTCGTCGTCGCGCGGCGAGATGATGGCGTCGCTGCGCAACGGCGCCGAGCAGACGCGCCAGAGCATGCGGCAGCTGCGCTCGCTGCTGGTCGAGATCTACCCGCCGAACCTCCACACCGCCGGCCTGGAGTCGGCGCTCGAGGACCTCCTCGCCCAGCTGACCGCCCGCGGCGTCGACGCGCGCCTGGACGAGGCCGGCCCGCCGGTCGAGCTGTCGCGCGAGACCGAGCAGATCCTGTTCCGCACCGCCCAGGAGGCGCTGCGCAACGTCGCCGAGCACGCCGACGCGCGCCACGCCCGCGTGCTGCTCGAGCGCCCGGACGGCACGGTCCGGCTGTCGATCGAGGACGACGGGCGCGGCTTCACGGCCGAGGCGCTCGCGCGGCGCCGCGCCGAGGACCACCTCGGCCTCGCGCTGCTGGCGGACCGGGCCGCCGACGTCGGCGGCCGCCTCGACGTCGACTCCGACCCGGGGCGCGGGACCCGGGTCGTCCTGGAGGCGCCGGTCGCATGATCCGCGTCCTGGTGGTCGGCGACCACGCCGTCGTGCGCGCCGGCCTCGTCCAGCTCGCCGACGCCGCCGCCGACATCGAGGTCTGCTGCACCGCCGAGAACGGCGAGCTCGGCGTCGCGGCCGCCGTCGAGCGGCACCCCGACGTGGTGCTCATGGACC
>JACRMD010000052.1 GCA_016215085.1 Solirubrobacterales bacterium
GGCGGGCGAGCGGCACACCGCGCGCCTGCTGGTCTCGGTGGTCGGCGCGGACGTGCCGATCGCGGCGGTCTCGCCGCTGTCGCCCGCCTATGCCGGACTGGCCACCGCGCCGCGCCTGGTCGTCAGCCCGCCGCCGGTGCGCTGGCGCCACCACCTCCTGCGCGTCGAGCTGCGCTGCCGCGGCGAGGTGCGGCGGTGCTCGGGCCTGCTGGACGTCCGCGCGCCGCTCGGCCCGGGCATGCGCAGCGTTCTGGTGGGCCGCAAGCGCTTCGACGTGGCGCGCGGGCGGCCGGCCCTCGTCCACGTGCGGGTGCGCCGCGCGGTGCGCAGGCGGATCGCCCGCAGCCAGAAGGTCAACGTGCTCGTCGTCGCCTACCGGGGCAGCCGCCCCGGCGGCCGCACGTGGACCGCGGTGAGCTACTCGCTGCGAGCGCTCGCCCCGAGGCGCTGAGCGGGTAGCTTCCGGCCCCATGGACGGGTTGGAGGCCGCACTCGAGAAGATGCGGGCGGAGGGGCTCGGCGACGCCGCCGTGCAGACCTTCGCCCACCACTACCGCCGCCTGCGCGACGGTGAGACCGGCACGCTGCCCGAGTCGGCCATCGACCCCGTCGAGGAGCTGCCCGACGCCGAGGAGCTGCCGGAGGCCGACGCGCCGCTGGACGAGGTCGTCGTCATCAAGCTCAACGGCGGCCTGGGCACCAGCATGGGCATGACGCAGGCCAAGTCGCTGCTGGAGGTCAAGGACGGGGAGACGTTCCTGGACCTCATCGCCCGGCAGGTGCTCGACCTGCGCGAGCGCAGCGGCGCCAAGGTGCCGCTGCTGCTCATGAACTCGTTCGCCACGCGCGAGGACTCGCTGCGCGCGCTCGAGCGCTACGACGACGTCAGCGCCGGCCTGCAGCCCGACTTCGTCCAGAACAAGGTGCCCAAGGTCCGCGAGGACGACCTCCAGCCGGTCTCGTGGCCGGACGACCCGTCGCTGGAGTGGGCGCCGCCGGGCCACGGCGACCTCTACACGGCGCTCGTGACCAGCGGGATGCTCGAGGCGCTGCTGGCGGAGGGCAAGCGCTACGCGTTCGTCTCGAACTCCGACAACCTCGGCGCGGTCCTGGACCCGCGGATCCTGGCGTGGTTCGCGGACTCCGGCGCGCCGTTTCTGATGGAGGCCGCGGACCGCACCTCGTCGGACCGCAAGGGCGGCCACCTGGCGCGCCGCAAGGAGGACGGGGGCCTGGTGCTGCGGGAGATCGCCCAGACGCCCGACGAGGACGCCGACGCCTTCCAGGACACCGCCCGGCACCGGTACTTCAACACCAACACGCTGTGGGTCGACCTGCGCGCGCTCGACGCGCTGCTGCGCGAGAGCGACGGCGTGCTCGAGCTGCCGATGATCGTCAACCGCAAGACCGTCGACCCGCAGGACAAGTCGTCGACGGCCGTGATCCAGCTGGAGACCGCGATGGGGGCGGCGATCGGCGTCTTCGACGGGGCGGCGGCGCTGCGGGTGCCGCGGTCGCGGTTCGTGCCGGTCAAGACGACCAACGACCTGCTGTCGCTGCGGTCCGACGCCTACGTGCTGCGCGACGACCACGCGGTCGTGCTGGCGCCCGAGCGCGAGGGGACGCCGCCGTTCGTCGACCTCGACGGCGACCACTACAAGCTCGTCCGCGACTTCGAGGCGCGGTTCCCCCAGGGCGCGCCATCGCTGGTCGCCTGCGACTCGCTGAAGGTCGAGGGCGACGTGACCTTCGGCGCGGACGTGGTCGTGCGGGGCGACGTCGTGGTCTCGGGGGTCGACCGCGTCGAGGACGGCGCGGTGCTCGAGGGCTAGCTACCTGCGGGCCGCGAGGCGGTCGGCGCGCTCGTCGGCGCGCTGGGACTCCTCCAGCGCGCGGGCGAACAGCCACGCGAGCGCGACGCCCATGATCAGCGACTGCTCGAGGGCCATGATCGCGCCGGCCGCGGCCTGGTCGTCGAGCGGGTCCAGCCCCCAGACCTGCGGCTGCTCCTTGTAGAAGTCGTACAGGGGCTCGGGCGCGAAGGTGATGAGGATGCCCAGCAGGCCGATGAGCACCTTCGTGCTGACCATGTAGAGCACGGGCTGCAGGCCGGAGAAGTGGCGCGTGCGCACGGGCGCCAGCAGGTGCCACCAGTACAGCGTGCCGATGCTCAGGAAGACGATGTGCTCGAGGCTGTGGACGAAGCCGTGCTCCAGCGCGGCGTCGTACATCGCCGGGACGTGCCAGAGCGCCATGCCCGCGACGTAGGCGACGACGGCGAACGCGGGGTGCGCCAGCGGGCCGACGGCGCGCTCGAGGTCGAGGATCGGCCGCGCGACGGGCCGCAGCAGCACCTTCGTGAGGCCGAGGATGAGCAGCACCGGGGCGACGTCCAGCAGCAGCAGGTGCTGGACCATGTGCATGAGGAAGACCTGCTCGGCGAGGCGGTCGACGGGGGAGATCAGCGCGACCGCGAGCGTCGTGACGCCCAGCAGCCAGCACGCCAGCCGCCACCCGGGCGCGACGCGGCGGGCCTCCAGCAGCGAGCCGGCCTGCTCGCGCACGCGCCGCCACCGCAGGACGTAGCCGACCGCCAGCGCGAGGCACAGGACGATCGGGCCGAACGCGAACGTCCAGGACGCGTCGGCGGCGGCGGCGAGGGGCACGCGTGCATTGTGACGCGATCGCGGCGCCGCCCGGGCCTCCGGCAC
>JACRMD010000053.1 GCA_016215085.1 Solirubrobacterales bacterium
CCGCGCCGGCGATGAGGATCGCCGTGCCGGCGCCCGCCACCGCCGTCGTGAGCAGCTGCGGCAGCCGGTCGGCGGTGAGCAGCAGGTAGACGACGACGCCGGCCACCAGCACGATGGCGCCGCCACGCGAGACGCAGAAGTACACGCCCAGGCCGCTGAGCGGGACGGCCGCGGCGGCCATCGCCTGCCCAGCGCGGGTGCGGGCGGCGGCGGCCACGCCGAGCAGGAGCACCGCGCCCATCCCCATGAACGCCGCGAGCGCGTTCCAGTAGTTGAGGGGGTAGCTCAGCCGCCGCGCGGCGCCCGGCAGGAAGCGGGCGTGGTCGTTGTCGGGGAACCACTGCGGCTGCAGCCGCGAGAGCACGGCCAGCGCCGTCACCAGCCCGATCGCGCAGGCGACGCCGTTGACGACGTGGCGCGTCCCGGCGCGGCCCTGCAGGACGAGCGCGAGGACCAGCACGCCCACGTACGCGCTCAGCCGCCCCGCCTCGGCCAGCGTGCGCTCGGCGCTCTCGGACGCCGGGATGCCGATCGCCGTCCAGCCCGCCCAGGCGGCCAGCAGCCCGAAGGCGACCCAGCCGCGGCGCGTCAGCCGCGGCACGAGCCCGGCGGCGGCCAGCAGCAGCACGACCCACCAGACGAGGACGGCGGCCTCGCTGCGCACGACGAGGTCGAACCCGCCGCCGCGGAGGCCGAGGTAGAGCACCAGGGCGAACGGCAGCACCCAGGCCGCGATCGCGTCGCCGGGGAGCGACGGCAGGCCCGAGCGCACGCGCGGGACGGCGACGGCTTGGGTGCGCACGGACCTCCATACGGACCGCGATCGGGGAAGCTGACATGCCGCGACGTCAGCTTTCGGCGCCGCCGCTCGTAGAGAGGGGCATGAGGCGCCGTCCCCTCGTGGCTCTTGCCGCCCTGCTCCTGCTCGCCCCCGCGGCCGAGGCCCAGCAGGTCAACGCCCCGCCCGGCAACTCGGGCATCACCCAGTACCTCGAGGTCGTGCCCAACGCGGGCGGCAACGCCTCGACACGCGGCAAGCGCAAGGACGACGCGACGCCGCTGACGCGCAGCGAGCAGCGCCGCCTCGCGCGGCGGGGCACGGAGGGCCAGGCGCTCGCCGCCGCCATCGCCAAGAGCGCCGATCCCGCGCCCTCCGCGGGCGGCACGTCCTCGGCGAAGCGCAACGGCAAGGCCAGGCCGGCGAGCGCCGCCACGACGAGGGCCGCGGCGACGACGCAGCCCGCGAGCTCGTCGTCGTCGGTCGCCGCCGCCCTGACCAGCTCGGGCGACGAGGGCGGCATGGGCAGCTGGCTGCCGATCCTCATGGTCGCCTCGCTGCTCACCGTGCTCGTCGCCGTCTTCGCCCGGTCGCGCCGTCGCGACGCCCCCGGCGAGTGAGCCGCGCCGCCCGACACGCCGTCCTGGCGCTCGCGGCCGCCGGCCTCGCCGCGGCGCCCGCCGCGCAGGCCGGCCCGCCCGCGATGCGCCTCGGCGTCTCCGACACCGCGACGATCCAGAAGGACCCCACGCAGCGCCCCGCCGCGCTGGCCAACCTCGTCGCCGCCCGCGGCACGACCCTGCGGATCATGCAGCGCTGGCGCGAGATCGCGCGCCAGGCGCCGCCCGACGCCGCCACCGCGCGCGATCCCGGCTGGGCCGGCTACAGCTGGTCGTCGCTCGACGCCCTGGTGCGCGACACCCTCGCGGCCGGCGTCGTGCCCGTCGTCACGATCCTGGACGCGCCGTCCTGGGCCGAGGGCGAGGGCCGGCCGGCGGTCTCCCCGGCCGCGCCGGCCGGCACGTGGCGCCCGCGGCCCGAGGCGTTCGGCGCCTTCATGGCCGCGGCAGCGACGCGGTACTCCGGCCGCTACCCGGACCCCGCCAACCTCGGCGCCGTCCTGCCCCGGGTGCGGTTCTGGCAGCTGTGGAACGAGCCGAACCTGCCGAACTTCATCAGCCCGCAGTGGCGGCAGACGGGCCCCAGGAAGTTCGCGCCCGAGAGCCCGGGCATCTTCAAGGCGCTGCTGAACGCGGGCTACGACGGGGTCAAGGGCGTGCAGCCCGACGCGACGGTCATCATGGCCGGCACCGCGCCCTACGGCGAGCCGTGGCCGGGCGGCACCCGCATGCCCGCCGCGCGCTTCGTGCGCGAGCTGCTGTGCGTCGACGGCCGCGCCAGGCCCAAGGCGCGCAACTGCCGCAAGGACCCCGCGAAGTTCGACGTCCTCGCGCACCACCCGTACCCGATCGGGCCGCCCGGCCGCCACGCGATCAACCCCGACGACGTCGTCATCCCCGACTTCGCCAAGCTCACCAAGCCCCTGGCCGTCGCGGTCAAGGCCGGCAACGTGTTCCCGCGCAAGCGCAAGCCGGTGTGGGCCACCGAGATCTCGTGGGACTCCAACCCGCCGGACCCGGGCGGCATCGAGATCACCCAGCAGGCCCGCTACCTCGCGGGCGCGATCTACGTCCTGTGGCGCCAGGGCGTCTCGGCGATGATCTGGTGGAACCTGCGCGACGCGCCCAGGGGCCGCGGCTACCAGTACGACCTCCAGTCGGGGCTCTACCTCCGCGGGTCGACGCCCCAGCAGGACACCCCCAAGCCCGCGGTCACCGCCTTCCGCTTCCCGTTCGTGGCCTACCGCGCGTACTCGAACTTCCGCGGCCACGGCGCCGCCAAGCTCTGGGGCATGGCGCCCAGGGCGAGCCGCCGGGTGAAGATCCAGCGCTTCTCCGGCGGGCGCTGGCGCGCGATCAAGACGGTCACCGCCGACGCCCGCCACGTCTTCGAGCTGCGGGTCGCCGCCGGGCGCGGCGCGCGCCTGCGCGCGGTCCAGGACGGCGAGGCCAGCATCGACGCCAAGGTCTTCTAGGGACGGCCCGGGCGAAGTTCCCGCCCTCTGCGCCCGTTGGGTGGGTCGAGCCCATGCGCGACCGCCGCGGCCGCACCTCGTTCGTCGACGCGTACGACCAGCACGTGTGGGACGTCTACGGCTTCTTCGCCTACCGGCTCACCCGCCGCCAGGACGCCGAGGACCTCACGCAGCTGACGTTCGAGCGCGCGCTGCGCGCGTGGGCGCGCTACGACCCCGACCGGGCCCTGCCGGGCACGTGGCTGCTGGCCATCGCCCGCAACGTGCTCATCGACCACTGGCGCGCGGACCGCAGCGACCGGCAGCAGCCGCTGGAGGACGCGCCCGAGCTCGAGGGCGCGGCCGGCCCCGAGGCCGACCTCGGGCTGGAGCCGGAGGTCGAGGAGGCGCTCGCCCGCCTCTCGGACCGCGACCGCGAGCTCGTGGCCCTGCGCTACGGCGCCGACCTCACCGCCGCCCAGATCGCCGAGCTGACGGGCTCGAGCCTGGCGGCGATCCAGCAGGCGCTCTCGCGGGCCCTGCGCCGCATGCGCGCGGAGCTCGAGGAGCCCGCAACCACCGACGCGGCCGCCTCGCAAGGCTGACTGGACACCTGTTCGGGTCCACGCGGCCCGAGCTGGCACGCGCGCGCGCAGACGCCGACAACCGGTGTGACGCCGTCCTGTCCTGGGGCGGCGACCGCCCCGCGTTGCTGTGTCGCCCGCCCGCCCCCGACCGCGGCGGCTTCGCCATGCCCTCATGGCCGCCGCCTCCGTGCTCGCCGCCGTCCTCGGCGCCGGGCCCGCCGCCGCGGGCGCGGACACCGGCGCCGTCGGCGCCTTCGGCCTCAACGACCTGCGCTCGGACGGGATCCTGCTGCGCAACGCCTCCTACGACGGCGAGGCCGACCTCGACGCGGCGCGCGACGCCGGCGTGCGGCTCTACCGCGCGCGCCTCCGGCTCGACTGCCTGGGCCCCGACCTCGACTTCGCCAAGCCCAGCGCGACCTGCCACGGCCTGAGCTACGACGACCTCGTCCGCGAGCTCGCAGCACGCGACATGGCGCTGCTGCCGATCCTCATCAACTTCGGGGCCGGCCCGGGAGGCGCGTACGTCCCCGTCCCGCCGACGCCCGACGGCGCGGGCGGCACGCCGACGCGCGAGCGCTTCGCCGCCTTCGCCGCCGCGGCCGCGCGGCGCTACGGGCCGGGCGGCACGTTCTGGGCGACCTGCGGCTGCGTGCCGCGGCCGGTCCGCGCCTGGGAGGTCTGGAACGAGCAGAACAACGGCTGGTGGTGGGGCGGCAGCGCCTCGGCCGAGGACTACGCCGGCGTCTTCCGCGACGTCCGGGCCGCGCTGCGCGGCGTGGACCCGGCGGCCCGTGCGGTCGTCGGCGGCGTGGTCTGGGACCGCAACGGCCAGAGCTCGTTCGTCGAGCCCGACGCGTTCGTCGCCGCGCTGGCCGCGGGCAACGCCAACGCCTTCGACGCGATCGCCATCCATCCGTACACCGACGCCCGCGGCGCCTCGCCCGAGCAGCTCGCCGGGGCCGCCGCGGCCTTCACCGACCTGATGGCCGCGTCGCTGCGCCGCCACACCGGCCCGGGCCCCGACGGCGCGCCGCGCCAGCAGATCTGGATCACGGAGATGGGCTGGTCGGACACCGATGCGGCGCCGGACACGATCGCCCAGGGCCTCGCCCAGTTCGTCGCGCGGCTCGACGGCGGCCTGCGCGCCGCGGACAACGTCGGGCCCGTCCTCTGGTACATGCTGCGCGACAGCGGCTACAAGGGCGGCCGCGACGACCAGCTCGGCCTGCGTCTGACGCTGCCGACCGGCGCCGACGGCGGGCCCAAGCCCGCGTGGGACGTCTTCGCCGCCGCCGCGCAGGCCCAC
>JACRMD010000054.1 GCA_016215085.1 Solirubrobacterales bacterium
CCGGCGTCGCGGAGGGCAGCCCGACGCCGTCGTCGGCGACGACGATGCGCGGGCCCTCGGGCGCGCGGTCGAGCGTGACCTGGACCGTCGAGCAGTTCGCGTGCCGGACGGCGTTGGTCAGCGCCTCGGCGGCGATGCGGTAGGTGTGGGCGGCCACCAGCGGCGGGAGGCGCGGCAGCCGGCCGTCGACCTCGATGCGCGTGCCGCCCGCGCGGCCGAGCTCGACGGCGCGCTCGCGCAGCAGCTCGTCGACCGGGCGGCCGTCGACGGGCGCGCGCAGCTCGGCGATCGAGGTCTCCATGTCGGCGGTGGCCCCGCGCAGCTCGGCCAGCGCGTGCGCGACGACCTCGCGGTCGCGGTCGGCCAGCCGCCCGTCGAGCGCGCTGAGCAGGAGGTGCGCGGCGTGGACGCGCTGCTTGGCCGAGTCGTGCAGCTCCCACGCGATGCGCTGGCGCTCGGACTGCACGGCCAGGCGCTCGGACCGCTCGCGCTCGTCGCGCAGCCGCTCGAGCAGGTCGCTGGCGTAGGCGAGCGCCAGCGTGACGATGAGCGGGACGAAGACGTGCGTGGCGAACGTCTCCAGCCGGATCGTGTTCTCGATGGTGTCGGCCGGGACCTGCCGCGTCAGCACGGCGGTGATCGCGTAGGCCAGCGAGAAGCCCGCACCCCAGGCCAGCGCGCGCTTCCAGGGCAGCGCCGTGGCCGGGAGCACGATCGTGGTCAGCGCGAAGATGTAGAAGGGGCTGCGCCAGTCGCCCGAGACGAGCACGAGCGCCAGGGCGGCGAGCGCGTCGAAGGCCCACGCGGCCGGGGAGGCGCGCAGCCGCGCGCTGCGCCCGAAGGCCAGCAGCGTCACCGCCGTCCACCAGAGCGTGACGAGCGCCAGCGGGCCGTCGGCGTCGGTCACCTTGTGGGCCACGAGCAGGACGGCGGCGACGGCGGCGCCGATCGTCCGCGTCATGAACAGCAGCGCGAACCAGCGGTCGGTCCGCAGCGTCTCCCGTGTCCTGCCCTGCTCCACCCGCGGGAACCTCCCAGGCGAAGCTGAACGCCCGCTCAACGCACGCCAAGGACGGACCATTCGGCGGTCAGGCGGCGGGGTGCTCGGCGATCCAGCGCTCGACGATGCGGTGCTGCACGTCGGTCATCGCCGGGACCTCGCCGCGCTGCACGGCGGCGGCGGCCTGCGCGACGGTGAGGCCGGTGCCGGTGAGGACGCTGCCCACCAGCGGGGGGACGTCGGCGCCGCAGACGCCGCTCGGGCAGGTGTCGTCGGCCATGGCCACGAGGGTATCGTCGCTGCCGATGCTGCCCGCCCAGACCCGCGTCGCCTCCGTGACCCTCCGTGCCCGCGACGTCGGCGCCCTGGGGGCGCTCTACGAGGACCTGCTCGGGCTGGCGCGCGAGGAGCGCCCCGGCGGCGGCGCGGCCTACGGCGGCCTCGTCGAGGCCGTGCCGGTCAGCCCCGGCGAGCCGATGCCGCCCCACGCGCACGCCCCGGGCCTGTTCCACACGGCGCTGCGCTACCCGACCCGCGCGGGCCTCGCCGCCGCGCTGCGCCGGGTGACCGAGGCGGGCATCCACCTCACGGGCGCGTCGGACCACGGGGTCAGCGAGGCGCTGTACCTCCACGACCCCGAGGGCAACGGGGTCGAGCTCTACTGGGACCGTCCCGCCGACGCGTGGCCGCGCACGGCGGACGGGCGGGTCGACATGTACACCGAGCGGCTGTCGCTGGAGTCGCTGCTGCGCGAGGACGAGCCCGCGGGCGACGGGGCGCCCGACGTCGGCCACGTGCACCTGAAGGTCTCCGACCTGCCGCGCGCGGTCGCGTTCTGGGTCGGCGTCGTCGGCTTCGAGGAGCAGGCCGCCTACGGCGACCAGGCCTCGTTCGTCTCCGCCGGCGGCTACCACCACCACCTCGGCCTCAACGTGTGGCACTCGCGCGGCGCGGCGCCGGCGCCGGCGACCAGCGCCGGCCTCGACCACCTCACGCTCGCCGTGCCGTCCGGGGCCGACGTCGAGGCGCTGGCCGAGCGGCTGCGCGCGGCGGGCGCGCCGGCCGAGCTCGGGCCCGGGGGCGCGCTGCGCACCACGGACCCCGACGGCCTGGGCCTCGCGGTGCTGGCCGAGCCCGCCTAGCCGACCAGCTCGCTGCGCACGCCGTCGCCGTCGAAGCTGACGTGGCCGGCCGCGCGCGCCATCGCCTCCAGCGGCGCCTCGTAGGACCAGGCGACGTCCTCGCGGTCGCCCGCCGACCAGTAGGACGCGATGCCCTTGTACGGGCAGCCGGTCCGCGTCGCGCTCGCGCGCAGCTCCACGCGCACGTCCTCGCGCGGGACGTAGAGGCGGTTGGGCAGGCCGGTCTCCGAGACGACGAAGGCGCGGCGGCTCGCGGCGAGCACCTCGTCGCCGGCGGTGACGCGCACGGCCCGGCTGGCGGGACGGGCGTCGACGCGGTGGAAGGGGTCGCGCAGGTGGGTGTGGACCTCGTCGTCCTCGTCGAGCCAGCGGTCGAAGCGGTCGAAGTACGCCCCGGCGTACCCGCGCAGCCATGCGGCCTCGGGGAGCGGGTCCTCGTAGGCCCACAGCGCGTTCTCCGAGCCGGCGACCGTGAAGTAGCTCGCGTCGCCCTTGAACGGGCAGTGCGTGCGGTGGTCGGTGCGCCCGAGCACGTCGGCGCGGACGTCCTCGAGCGGGACGTAGACCTGCGGCAGCAGGCCGGTCTCGTGGAGCAGCACCGCGCGGTCGGTGTCGAGCACCTGCTGCTCGCCGACGAAGGCGCGCACCCGGCGCGGGAAGGGCGAGAACAGGATCTTGTGGGCCGGCCCGTCGAGCGTGAAGTTCGACGGGGCCGAGGCGCGGGCGAGGGGGCCGTGGCCCGTCGTGAGGCTCATGCCACCACGGTAGGGCGCCGCCGCAGCGGCAGGCGGGCGCCGCGGGTGACGAGCACGCCGGCGAGGCACAGCGCGCCGCCGGCCAGCGCGAGGGCGGGCGGCGTCTCGCCGAGGATCGCCCAGCCGAGCACGACGGCCAGCGGCGGCACGAGGTAGGTCGTGGCGCCGAGCTTGCCCGCGGTCGTGCGGCGCAGGGCGTAGGCCCACGTGGTGAAGCCGATCGCGGTCGGCACGATCCCGAGGTAGGCGGTCCACGCGAGCTCGGCGCCGCCCGCGTCCCCGGCCTCGCCCGCCAGCTGCGGCGCGAACGGCAGGCACGCCACCGCGCCGATCACGCACGCCAGGAAGGTGACCTGCAGCGCCGAGGTCCGCTCCAGCAGCGGCTTCTGGGCGACGACCGCGCCGGCGTAGGCGGCCGCGGCGGCGACGCAGAGCGCCGCGCCCGCGCCCGCGTCGAGGCCGTCGCGCGACGTGGCGACGCCGATGACGACCGCGCCGCCGAAGGCGATCGCGCAGCCGGTGACCAGCGAGCGCGGGAAGCCCTCGCGCAGGAGCACGCCGGCGAGCACCGCGATGAGGATCGGCCCGACGTTGACGAGCATCGCGGCCGTGCCCGCGTCGACGTGCTGCTCGCCGGCGTTGAGCAGCACGTTGTACGCGCCGAACCACAGCACGCCGCACACCAGCAGCCGCGGCAGGTCGGCGCGCGGCGGCAGCGCCTCGCGCCGCCAGGCGACCAGCGCGCCGAGCGCGACGGCCGCGACCAGCAGCCGCGCGAGCGCCAGCGCGCCGGGGGAGAGGTCCTCCCCCGCGGCCCGGACGCCCACGAAGGCGGAGGCCCAGAGGACGACGGTGGTCAGGGCGGCCGCGAGGGCGAGCGTGGGCGTGCGGTCGGGCATGGCGGGTGACGGTAGGCGCGGGATGGTTCGGTGGCGGGCGAAGCATGGGTGCAACGCCGCCGCGGCCCGCGACGTGAGGTCAGCCCGCCGGGGCGGGCCGGCGGCGGGTCACGAGGACCAGGCCCGCGAGTACGAGCGCGGCGCCGCCGAGCTGCAGCGTCGTCGGCGACTCGCCGAAGATCAGCATCGCCAGCACGACCGAGCCCAGCGGCTGGACCGTCAGCAGCAGCGACGCCATCGCCGCGGGCAGCCGCGGCAGGGACGCGGAGATGAGCAGCCAGCCGACGACCTGCGAGGTCAGCGCGAGCAGCACCAGGTAGCCGTGGGCCGGCCACGACGGCGCGAGGTCGGCCTCGCCGAGCGCGACGCCGGCCGCGAGCGCGGCCAGCGCGGCGACCCACGTCGCGTCGAACAGCGGGCCGGCCGGGCGCCGCAGGTCCGAGCTGCCGTGGCGCAGGACGAGGATGAAGCCGGCGTAGCTGATCCCGGTCAGCAGGCCGAAGACCGCGCCGCGCAGCGGGTGGTCGCCGTAGGCGCCGTACTCCAGGACCCCTGAGATGAGGACGATGCCCGCCATCACCAGCGGCAGGATCATCACCACGCGGCGGTCGGCGCGCTCGCGCAGCGCGAGCCAGGCGGCGAGCGGGACGAGGACGACCTGGACGTTGGCCAGCACGGTCGCCAGGCCCGCGCCGACGTCCTCGATCGCGTGGTGCCAGGTGATGAGGTCGGCGGCGAAGAAGAGGCCGGCGATCGCGGCCAGCCGCCGGTCGTGGCGCGGCCGCGCGCCGTACGCGCGGTCCTCGCGCCGGGCCAGCCACCACAGCACGGGCACCGCGTAGGCGCAGCGGAAGATCGCGGCGGTCGACGGCGTGACCTCGGCCGCGCGGACGAGGATCGCCGAGAACGCGATCGTGAACGCGCCGATCGTCGCCATCGCGCGCGGGCGGGCGGCGAGGGTCGCGGCGGCGGAGGGCGGTGCGGCCGCGGACCCCATCAGAGCGGCTCGGGCTCGCCGCCGGCCACGGCCACCCGGCGGCGGTGCACGACGTACGCGATCCCGCCGGCGGGCAGCGGCAGCCAGTAGGAGACCAGGCGGTAGGCGAGCGTGGCGACCGCCGCCGCCGGGCCCGGGACGCCGATCAGCGCGAGCAGGGCGACGAGGCCGGCCTCGACGAGGCCGATGCCGCCCGGCGTCAGCGGCACCTGCGCCAGCAGCTGCGCCGCGACGTAGGCCAGGACGACGAGCGACAGCCGCGGCCGCGCGTCGACGGCGGCCAGTGCGGCCAGCAGGCAGCCGAGGTCGAGCATCCAGCGGCCGAGCGCCGCGGCCGCCGCGCGCGGGAAGCGCTCGCCGAGCCGGCCCGCGAGCTCGTCGCGGCGGGCGAGGATCCGCTCGGGCAGGTCGGTCGGCACCGGCGCGTGGCGGCGCAGGCGCACGACGACGTCGCGGACGAGCTCGCCGATGCGCAGCAGCGTGCGCTCCGAGCGCAGCGCCGCGAGCGAGACGCCGAGCAGCAGCAGGAAGAGCAGGCCGCCGGCCACCGCCGCGTGCCAGAGCGTCGTCGGCACGCGCATGCCCAGCACGATCGCCGGCACCGCCAGCAGCGGCAGCACGCAGAGGGCGGCGACGAGGATGATGGAGCTCGCCGCGAGGCCGACGGCCGCGTCGCTGCGGCGGATGCCGTGCGTGGCCAGCATCCCGTACTGCACGGCGCCCGCGGTCGCCGCGCCGCCCGGCACGATGCGGCCGACGGCGCCGCCGGCCAGCTGCGAGGTCGCCACGGCGCCGAGCTCGTGCGTCCCGATCGCGATCGCCTGCAGCTCCCACAGGCACCACAGGCTGGCGATCTGCGCGACGACGAGCGCGACGAGCCAGACGGGCGACAGCCGCGCCACCTCGTCCCAGGTGCCGAGGACCTGCCCCAGCGCGGGGGCGACGCCGTAGAGCACCAGCGCGGTGACGGCCAGCGCCGCGCCGCGGCGCAGCAGCGAGCCGGCCACCGCCGTGCGGGAGCTCCGGCCGGGCGGAGTGGACGGCGGCGAGGCCAAAGCGGCCGCTGATGCTAGAGGGCGTCGCGCAGCGCGGCGGTCGCGGCGGCGTCGAGGTGACGCACGCGCAGGTGCGCGCCCGAGCCGACGGCGACGCCGAAATGGGCCAGCCCCGCGCGGCGCTGCAGCGGGTGCTGCGAGGTCACCAGCGACTGCAACCGGTGCCGGCGCGCGAGCAGCGTCACGCGCGCGAGGCCGCGGCGGCTGCGCAGCAGCAGCAGGCCGCCGTCGAGCCGCGCGCCGGCCGCGCGCAGGTCGGCCAGCGCCAGCGCCAGGGCGGCCGGCAGCGGCAGCAGCGCCAGCGGCCACGCCTCGGGCACGGCGACCAGGATCGCCGCGGTCACCGCGCCCGCGACGAGCAGCGGCGGCAGCAGGTAGCGGCGGCGCGCCCGGGCCGGCGGGCGGCGGTCGGGCTCCAGCGCGCCGGCGACCTCGGGCACGAAGCGCTCGAGGAAGGCGGGGACGTCGCGGCGGCGCAGCAGCGGGAACAGCGTCCGCGCGGCGACCGCCTGGCCGCGCAGGCCCGCCACCTCGAGCCGGACGGTCACGAGCCCGAACGGCCGCCGCAGAAGGCCCTCGACGAGCTGCACGCCGTCCACGCGGGCGACCGGCACGCGGGCCGCGCGCCGCTGCAGGAGGCCGCGGCGCACGCGCAGGCGCTCGTCGTCGCGCTCGACCTCGAAGCCGCTGAAGGCGATGATCGCGCCGGCGAAGGACAGGACGAGCGCGACGCCGAGCAGGACCGCGCCCGCCACGAGCCACTCGTGCGGCTGCTGGGCGTCGTGGAGCAGGTCCTCGCCGAAGCGCGGCAGGAGGTCGTCGGCCATCGCCGCGGCCGCACCGACCACCGGGACGAGCACGCCCAGCTGGGGCGCGGTGGCGGCGGCGACGAGCAGCGCCCCGAGGCCGAGCCGCCGCTGCGCGATCGCGCCCGCCGCCGCCGGCGGGTGCCCGAGCCGGGTCCGCAGCGCCACGGCGTCGGCGCGGCCGACCGCGGTGAGCTCCACCTCGGCGTCGTCCCCGCCGCCGGGCGTCTGCACGTGCAGCGCGACGACCCCGAACAGCCGCTGGATCGGCCCCTGGGACTCGTCGACGCTGTGGATCCGCTGCAGCGGCACGACCGTCTCGTCGGGCGAGAGCAGGCCCGTGCGGAAGTGCAGGCTGCGCGCGTCGACGCGGTAGGTCGTCCCCTGCCAGCGCAGGATGCCGAGCACCAGGGCGACGACGACGCCGAGCAGGCCCCAGCCGATCGCGCTCGCGGGCGAGCGGCTGCCGCCGACCACCAGGCCGATCAGCAGCGGCAGCGCGAGCTCGCGCAGGGCCCCGAGCGCGTGGACGACCGCCGCCGACGGGTGCAGCCGCCGCGGGCCCTCAGAGGTCATCGGGCTCCTGCGCGAGGTCGGCGATCCGGTCGCGAACCAGCGCCGCGGCCGCCTCCGGCAGCGCCGGGATCTCGACCTCGCCGGCGGCGGTGTGGACCGCGACCGTGCTGACCCCGAAGAGCTGGCCGAGCAGCGACCGCTGCACCTCGACGTGCTGCACGCGCGACATCGGGACGATCGTGCGGACCTCGGTCAGCAGGCCGTGCCGCAGGTCGACCTCGACGTCGCGGACCTCCCACCGCCAGCGCCGCCAGCGCAGCGCCGGGACGACCGCCACGCCCACGACGAGCACGAGCAGCGCGGCGAGCGGCAGCAGCGTCGCCGCGGTGTCGCCGAGGTCGTCGCCCACCACCTCGCTCAGGACGAACGCGGCGAGCCCGGCGGCCGCGCCCTGCAGCGCCCAGTACCCGCGCGCGACGCCCGCGAGGCGCTGTGTCGGCTCGGGCCGCACCTACGACGCGCCGGCGACCTGCGCCTGCAGCCGCCGCATCCCGGCCAGCCACCGCTCGTAGTCGCCGGCCTTGCGCTGGAAGAAGGTCAGGACCTCGGGGTGGGGGAGGATCAGGAAGCGCTCGTCGCGCAGCGCCTGCACGACGGCGCCGGCAACCTGCTCGGGCTGCAGCACGTCGCCGGCCGCCTTGACCGTCGCCGACGCGGAGGCCGCCATGCCGCCCTCCTGCTCGCCCTGGCGCAGCATCGGCGTGTCGACGCCCATCGGGCACAGGCAGCTGACGCCGATCCCGCGGTCGCCGTAGGTGACCGCGAGCCACTCGGCGAACGCGACCGCCGCGTGCTTGCTCACCGCGTACGGCGCGCCGCCGACCTGGGTGAGCAGCCCGGCCGCCGACGCCGTCGACAGAAACCAGCCCGAGCCGCGCTCGAGCCAGCCGGGCAGCAGCCGCCGCGCCGCGTACACGTGCGAGCGCACGTTGACGTCGAACGAGACGTCCCAGTCCTCGTCGGGCGACATCGGGTCGGTCCCCGCGCCGACGCCCGCGTTGGCGCAGAAGAGGTCGACCGGCCCGAAGCAGGACTCGCTGCCGGTGACCAGCGCGTCGACCTGCGCGGGGTCGCGGACGTCGCAACGCACGCCGAGCGCCGGGCCGGGCAGGCACTCGGCCAGATCCTGGGCGCGGTCGCCGTCGAGGTCGGCGAGCACGACGCCGGCCGCGCCCTCCTCCGAGAAGCGGCACGCCATCGCCTTGTCGATGCCCGATGCGGCGCCCGTGACCACGACGACCTTCCCCTGGAGCTCCATGCGCGCATCATCGCGCGGATGGCCGGCGGCGGTCGCCGACCGCGCGCAGCAGCCGCAGGACCTGCAGCCCGGCGGTCGGCACCGGGGCGGCGGTGCGTGCGAGCGCGCCGCGCCACGCGGGCAGGGTGCGCACGATCCGGCGGCCGTCGAGCAGCTCCATCGCCGCGTCGGCCACCTCACCCGCGCTGAGCAGCCCTCCGCCGCTGAACAGCAGCGCCGCGTCCTCCTCGTGGGCGACGTCGCGGACCATCCGGGTGTCGGCCGCGTCGGGGCACAGCGCGTGCACGCGAATCGGCCGGCCGGCGTGCTGGAGGTCGCCCTGCAGGCTGGTGGTGAAGCTCAGCACGCCCGCCTTCGTCGCCGCGTACACCGCGAGGCCGGGCACCGGGCCGAAGGCCGACAGCGAGGCGATGTTGAGGATGTGGCCGCCTTCGCGCATCGCGCCGACCGCCGCGCGCGAGCCGTGCATGCAGCCCAGGAGGTTCACGCGCACGGTCCGCTCGACGTGCTCGGCCGGGTGCTCCCACGCCTTGGCGGTGTACGCGACGCCGGCGTTGTTGACCCAGACCGCCAGCCGGCCGAGCTCGAGCGCGGCGTAGGCGACCGACCGGTGCTCGGCGGCGTCGCCGGCGTCGGCCACGCGCGCGTGCGCCCGCGGGCCCAGGCCGTCGGCCGCCGCGCGCACCTCGTCGGCGAGGACGTCGGTGAGGATCACCTCGTGGCCGCGGTCGACGAGCCGGCGCGCGATCTCCAGGCCGAAGCCGCGCGCCGCGCCGGTGACGACGGCGACCGTGCTCACGCGACGACCTCCCCGGCCGGGGTCGCGGCCTCCTCCGCGCGCAGGACGTGGCGGCGCAGGAACTCGACCTGGTCGGCGACCGCCTGCTCGAACACCGGCGGCACGTAGATGTCGAAGTGCCCGCAGTCGTAGCGGCGCACCTCGCCGCGCGGGGCCCGGGCGGCGGCGGCGAGCGCCGGGCCGGGCGGCGTGACGGCGTCGCGGTCGCAGATGCAGAAGAGCCACGGCGCGGCGACCTTCGCCGCCCTGGCGATCGGCCGGTAGCCGCCGACGGCCAGCAGCACGCGGCCGGCCACGCGGTTGTCGAAGGCGCGGTCGTCGTCGAACAGCGCGCGGTAGCCGGGCTCGGCGTCGGGCGAGGTCATCGCGGCCGTCGTGCCGGGCGGCCCGACCGCGGGGACGTAGACGGGCGGCCGGCGCCGGAGCGCCGCCACCGCGTCGCGCAGGCCCGCCGCCGTCAGCCGGGCGACGTTGCGCAGGCCCCGGAACCGCAGGGTCGCGACGCCGTCGAAGAACGGGCCCTGCGAGATGACCGCCGCCACGCGCGGGTCCTTGGCGGCCACGACGGCGACGTGGCCGCCGCTGAACGACGTGCCCCACAGCGCGATGCGCTCGGGGTCGACGTCGGGCAGGCCGCGCGCGTAGGCGATCGCCGCGTGCCAGTCCTCGTGCTGGCGGCGGATGGAGAGCAGCTGGCGCGGCTCGCCGCCGCTGGCGCCGAAGTGGCGGTAGTCGAAGACGAGCGCGTGCAGGCCGGCGGCCGCGAAGCGCTCGGCGTACGCGTCCAGCCGCGCCTCGCGCACGCCGGCGAAGCCGTGGGCCAGGATCACGCACGGGCGCCGCTCGCCCGGCGCCGCGCCCGCGGCGGGGCGGAGCCAGGCGGCGCAGCGGGTGCCGTTGCTGTCGAACGTGACGTCGCGCCGGGTCATGGCCCGACACTACGCTGAAGGCATGAGCACGCGCACCCTGGCCGTCCTCTCGGCGCTGGTCCTCCTGGCCGGCATCGTGCTGCTCGTCGCCGACGTCGTGCCGGTCGTCGGCTACGCCATGCTCGGCATCGGCGGGGTGCTGCTGGTCTCGCTGGCCTTCTACGCGATCGGCGTCAGCGAGGACCGCGACCGCGCGCGGCACCCGCACGGCTAGCGCTCGGCCGGGTCCAGCATGCCCTCCTCGAGCCAGAGGTGCTCGCCGCCGAGCACCTCCATGGCCACCGCGTAGTTCGCGTCGTCGTCGTTGTCGAAGATGTCGTCGAACAGGTCGTCGGCGCGGCGCCGCGCCTGGCGGCAGAACAGGTCCGCGAGCCGGACGGCCTCCTTGGCGCGCTCCGGGTGCTCCTGCTGCAGCGTCTGCGCGTACACCGCCGCCGAGGAGATCGCGAACAGCTCGGCGCCGATGTCGACGATCCGCCCGAGCACGGCCTGCTTGCGCTCGAGTCCCGCCTGCCAGCGGCCCATCGCGTAGAAGGTGGAGCGGGCGAGCCTGCGCGACGCGCGCTCGGCGTAGCGCACGTGCGTGGCCAGCGCGCCGAACTCGTCGTAGGAGCCCGGCCTGTGGCCCTCGCCGACGGCGAGCTTCGGCAGCCACGAGGCGTAGAACCTGCCGGCCTGCACCGCGCTGCGCGCCTTGGCCTTCAGGTCGGTCTCGGTGTCGAGGATGTCGCCGGCGACCTCGAGGTGCTGGTCGACCGCCTCGCGCGCGATGAGCAGGTGCATGATCTCGGTCGAGCCCTCGAAGATGCGGTTGATGCGCATGTCGCGCAGCGCCTGCTCGACCGGGATCGGCTTCTCGCCGCGGGCGGCCAGCGAGTCGGCGGTCTCGTAGCCGCGCCCGCCGCGCACCTGCATGAGCTCGTCGACGACCTTCCAGCCGACCTCCGAGGCGTACAGCTTGGCCAGCGCCGCCTCGATGCGGATGTCGGCCTTCTTGTCGTCGGCCAGCCGCGAGGAGACGTCGAGCATGGCCTCCAGGCCGAACGACGACGCCGCGATGAACGCGATCTTCTGGGCGACGGCGTCGTGCTTGCCGACGGGCTGGCCCCACTGCACGCGCTCGGCGGCCCACTCGCGCGCGACCTTCGTCGCCCACTTGCTGACGCCGAGGCAGATCGACGGCAGCGCGAGGCGGCCGGTGTTCAGCGTCGTCAGGGCGATCTTCAGGCCGTCGCCCTCCTTCCCGATGACGTTCTCCTTGGGGACGAAGACGTCCTCCAGCAGCGTCTGGGAGTTCTCGATGCCCCGCAGCCCCATGAAGGCGTTGCGGTGCTCGACGGTGATCCCCTCGGTGTCGTAGGGCACCACGAAGGCGGTGATGCCGCCGCGGCCGCCGTCGTGCTCGGGGACCTTGGCCATGACGACGACGAGGTCGGCGATCGCCCCGTTGGTCGCCCACAGCTTGCGGCCGTTGAGGCGGTAGCCGGTGCCGTCCTCGGTCGGCGTCGCGGTCGCGCCGAGGCGGGCGGGGTCCGAGCCGACGTCGGGCTCGGTGAGCAGGAACGCGGACACGTGGGTGCGCGCGACGAGCGGCAGCCAGCGCGCCTTCTGCTCGTCGGTGCCGAAGAGCATCAGGGCTCGGCGACGCCGATCGACTGGTGCGCGGACAGCAGCGTCGACAGCGACGAGTGGTAGGAGCCCGCGAGCGCCAGCGCGCGGTTGTAGTACACCTGGCTCAGCCCCAGGCCACCGTGCTCCTCGGGTACCTTCATGCCCAGCGCGCCGAGCTGCTTGAGCCCGTCGACGACCTCCTCGGGGATCTTCGCGTCGCGCTCGATGGCCAGCGGGTCGACCTCGTCGAGCAGGAAGCGCCGCAGCTCGGCGAGGAAGCGCTCGCCCTTCTCGACGGCGGCCGCGTCCAGGCGCGGCTGCGGGTGGATGAGGTCGAGCTGGAGGTTGCCGAGGAACAGCTGCTTGCCGAAGCTCGGCAGCTTCCACTCGCGCTCGCGTGCCGCCTCGGCGACCTCGCGTGCCTCCCGTTCGGTGACGTCCGTGGCCATGGCGGGCGCTTACCCGCCGAGCGCACCTCTTTCACCGTCGGTGAGCGGGCGGGCGCCGCGCGCCCGCGGATCCCAGGCCACGAGCACGGACCGGCCGGAGGCCGCGACCGTGCCGTCCGGCTTGAGCATGTCGTGGGCCACGGTGATGCTCGTGCGCCCCACGCGCTCGACGGCGGCGGTCACGTCGACGTGGCCGAGCTCGCGGCGGACCTCGCTGCGGTAGTCGAGCTCGACCCGCACGAGCACGAAGGGGAAGTGCTCCATGTCGGGCAGCGACTCCAGCAGCGCGCCGCGCGCCTCCTCCAGGAACTCGTGGTAGACGGCCTGGTTGAGGTGCCCGAGCATGTCCATGTCGCGCCAGCGCAGCGGGATCCGGATCGTCGCCTGGACGGGGGTGCTCATCGCGGCCGCAGGCTAGACCGTGGAACGGCGCAACGGCGCGCGGCCCGCCACGGATGTGCGACCGGGCGCGGCGGCCGATCCTCCTAGGTGTACCGACCAGGAGGTGACGACAGGATGTCGTTCGAGATCAGCGCGCTGGAGTGGGACGACGGGCGGCACTGCTGGCGGGCGACGGTGCGCTCGCCGCGCGGGACGACGACGCTGACCGACGAGCACGGCTCGTGGCAGACGCCCGCCTACGACGACGCCGGCCGCCGCCACGAGGCGCTGCCGTCGGTGGCCGTCGCGCTGCAGCGGATGGTCCGCGAGCGCTCGGGCTCCCGTCGCTAGACGACGGTCAGGGTCACCGCGGACGGATGCGCGGCGTCGCCGCGCACCGCGAGGTCCGCGGCCACCAGCCGCCGCGCCGTCGCCGGCGGCTCGCCCGTCCCGGGGTTGCGCGCGTAGCGCGGGTGCGCGCCCGAGGAGACCTGGAGCCGGATGCGGTGGCCGCCGCCGAAGCGGTGCGCCGTCGGCCACAGGGGCAGCGTCACGCGCGTGGTGCCGTCCTCGGCCACCGGGAAGCGGCCCGGCTCGACGCGCACGAGCGCGTCGCACACGTTGTAGGACGTGCCGTCGGGGTGGACGTCGCACACGCGCGCGAAGACGTCGAAGTGCTCGGTGGTCGCGCCCACGTGGAGCTCGGCCTCGACCGGGCCGATCGCCTCGACCGGCGCGCGCAGCACGTCGGTGGAGAACACCAGCACGTCGGCGCGCCGCTCGAGCGGCCGGTTGTCGACCACCGGCTCGCGCGCGAACAGCGTCGGGCCGCCGAGCGACGGCGTCGGGTCGGCAGGGTCGTAGCGGTAGCGCGAGGGCTCGGCGCCGGCGGGCGGCTCGGCGCGCGCCAGCCGGCCGCCGGGGTGCAGGTGCAGGCGCAGCGGCGTCGCCTCCGGCGGCGGCCACGCGTCGAGCTCGCGCCATCCGCCGCCGCCGCCGCCGACGTGGACCTGCACGGGCGCGTCGCGCAGCAGCCGCCGGTCGCCGAGCAGGTGGGCGCGCAGCCACGCCAGGCCGTTGCGCGCGCCCGACACGGCGGCGCCCGGCGCGGTGTGGGTCCACGGGCCGACGACGAGCTGTGCCGGGTTGCCCGCCGCGCGCAGCGCGGCGAAGTCCTCGAGCATCCAGGGCAGGAAGATGTCGTGCCAGCCGCCGACGAGCTGGACCGGCGCGCGCACCTCGCCGATGCCGGCCGAGAAGTCGCGCGCCACCCACCACGGGTCGTCGCGGGCGCTGTGCTGCAGCGACTCGCGGAACCACGGCACGGGCGCGCCGGTGACCGACGCGTCGAGCTCGCCGATCGGCAGCTGGTCCAGCAGCGGCGGCAGGCGCCGCAGGCCGCGCAGCAGGTGCAGCGGCCCGAGCCGGCGCTCCTGCATGGCGATGACCACCATCCACGACATCGCGGTGTCCAGCGAGATGCTGCCGCCGCCGTAGGTCTGGCCGTGGAACTGCGAGGCGGTCACCGACGGCGCCAGCGCGGCCAGCCGCGGATCGCGGGCGATCGCCCACTGCGTGAGGCCGAGGTAGCTCGGGCCGGTCATGCCGACGCGGCCGTCGTGCCACGGCTGGGCGTCGAGCCAGTCGAGCGTCGCCACGCCGTCGCCGCGCTCGTCGAACGGGTTGAACTCGCCGCCCGAGCCGAACGTGCCGCGCACGCTCTGGACGACGACCTGCAGGCCGCGCTCGGCCAGCAGCCGCCCGAACAGCAGCCCGAACAGCTGCGCCCGCCCGTAGGGCGAGCGGATCAGGACCGTCGGCTGCCGCGCCGGCGCGCCGCGCGCGACCCAGCGGTCGGCGAGCAGCACGGCGCCGTCGGCCATCGGCACCCGCAGGTCGCGCTCGACGGTGACGTCGGCGGTGCGGGGCCGCGGCAGCCGCAGCAGGCGGCCGGCGGCGTCCCCGGCGAGGCTCAAGCGCGCGCCGGCTCGGGGTCGGTGAACTCGCCGGGCTGCTTGGTCATGCCCGCCGTCACGGCCGCCATCTGGTTGGGCGTGCCGATCAGCGTGCGCTGGAGGTCGGTCTCGAGCACCAGGCCCTCCTCGACCGGCAGGTGCCAGGCGGTGTCGTACAGCCGCTTGGCGGCGCGCACCGCGTCGGGCGAGCGGCGGGCGATCTCCGCGGCCAGCTCCCGGGCGGCGGCGAGCGGGTCGCCGGCGACGCGGGTGACGAGGCCGAGCCCGGCGGCCTCCTCGCCGGACACGATCCGCCCGGTGAAGGTGAGCTCCTTGGCGACGTCGATCGGGACGAGCCGGGGGAGGGTGGAGGTGATGCCCATGTCGGGAACCAGGCCCCACTTGACCTCCATGACGCTGAGCCTCGCGTCGGGCGCGGCGATGCGGATGTCGGCGCCCAGGGCGATCTGCAGCCCGCCGCCGAAGCAGTTGCCGTGCACGGCGGCGATCACCGGCACCGGGGCGTCGATCCAGCCGGTCGCCACCCGCTGGGCGAGGTTCGCGCGGCGCGCGCCGTCGCGCTCGAGGATGTCGTCGAGGGAGATCGGGCCGCTCATCAGCGACGCGATGTCCAGCCCCGAGCAGAAGCTCTTGCCCTCGCCGTGCAGGACGACGGCGCGGACGCCCGGCGTCTCGGCGACCTCGGCCGCGGCGGCGGCGATGCCCTCGAACATCGCGCCGTCCAGCGCGTTGTGCTTCTCCGGCCGGCTCAGCGTCACCACGGCGACGTGATCGGCGACCTCGATCCGGACGCGCTGCTCGCTCATGCCGGGATCCTACGATGCCGTCGTGGCCCCGCCCTGGCCCACGACGCCCCCGACCGCCGCGGACCACGCCGTCTTCGCGGACGCCCAGCGGCGCGCGTTCTGGCTCGACGACGTCGAGGCGCGCGCCGTCACCGCGCCGCTGGAGGGCGGGGCCGAGGCGGACCTGTGCATCGTCGGCGGCGGCTTCACCGGCCTGTGGGCGGCATTGCACGCCAAGCGCGAGGACCCCGCGCGCGACGTCGTGCTCCTGGAGGCCGAGAGCGCCGGCTTCGGCGCATCGGGCCGCAACGGCGGATTCGTCGTCTCGTCGCTCACCCACGGCATCGCCAACGGCATGGCCCGCTTCGCGCCCGAGATGCCGGCGCTCGAGCGCCTCGGCCGCGAGAACCTCGACGGGCTCGCCGCCGACGTCGCGCGGCTGGGCATCGACTGCGAGCTCGAGCGCACGGGGGAGCTGACCGTCGCCCTCGAGCCCCACCAGCGCGCATGGCTGGAGGAGGAGGCGGCGCTGCTGGAGCGCTTCGGCCACGCGGTGCAGCGCTTTCCCGACGCCGACGCGATCCGGGCCGAGGTCGCGTCGCCGACCTACCTCGCCGGCCTGTGGGACCGCGACGGCGGCGGCCTGCTGCACCCGGGCCGGCTGGCCACCGGCCTGCGCGACGCCGCCCTGGCCGCGGGCGTGCGCGTCCACGAGGGCACGCGCGCGACCGGCCTGCGCCGGGCGGGCGCCGGCATGGTCGTCGAGGGCGAGCGGGGGGCGAGCGTCCGGGCGCGCCGCGTGCTGCTGGCCGCCGGCGCCTTCCCGCCGCTGCTGCGCGCGCTGCGCCGCCACCTGCTGCCGGTCTACGACTACGTGCTGGTCACCGAGCCGCTGGCGCTCGAGCAGCGGGCCGCGCTCGGCTGGGCGCGCCGCCAGGGGCTCGCCGACCCCGGCAACCGGTTCCACTACTACCGGCTCACCGGCGACGACCGGATCCTGTTCGGCGGCTACGACGCCGTGTACCGCTACGGCGGCCCGGTGCACGACGGCCTCGACGACCACGCGCCGACCTTCGCCCGCCTGGCCCAGCACCTGCGGGCGACCTTCCCGCAGCTGGAGGGCGTCCGCGCGACGCACGCCTGGGGCGGGGCGATCGACACCTGCAGCCGCTTCTCGGTGTTCTTCGGCACCGCCCACGGCGGGCGCGTCGCCTACGCCGCCGGCTACACCGGCCTCGGCGTCGCGGCCACCCGCTTCGGGGCGCAGGTCGCCCTGGACCTCCTCGACGGCCGCGAGACCGAGGCGACGCGGCTGCGCTACGTCCGCACCCGCCCGGTGCCGTTCCCGCCCGAGCCGCTGCGCTCGGCCGTCGTGCAGCTCACCCGCAACCGGCTGGCCGCCGCGGACCGGCACGCGGGCCGCCGCGGCGTCTGGCTGCGGACGCTGGACCGGCTCGGGCTGGGCTTCGACAGCTGACATCCGCCGAACGGCGCTCAACCCCGCGCGCGTGCGGACGACGCCACAGGTGTGGCAGCTGTCACGGAACCACGCGAGACGTCAGGGCTGACCTCCCGGCTGCTGCTGGCCTACGTCGAGCGTGAGGGCGGTCGCGAGGCCGTCGAGCGCATGCTCGAGCTGGCGGGCTGCGCGGATCGCGAGGCCGAGCTGCAGGACGAGGCGTGCTGGTTCTCGTTCGACACGAAGACCCGGCTGTTCGAGGCGGCCGCCGAGGCCCTCGGCGACCCGCTGGTCACCCGCCACGCCGGCCACGTCGCGCTGCAGCTCGGCGTCGCCGACGGGCTGAAGGTCGCCCTGCGCGCGCTGGGCTCCCCGCGGCTGGTCTACCAGCACATCGTCCGCGCCAACGGCAAGTTCACCGCCGTCCACCGGATGGAGCTGCTGGACCTCGCCCGCGACCGCGCCACGATCAGCTTCAACGACACCGCCGGCTACGACGTCCACCCGCTGGACTGCGAGTACAACCAGGGGCTGCTGGCCGTCGTGCCCGAGCTCTTCGGCATGGACCGCGCCCGCATCAGCCACCCGGTCTGCGCCGTCCACGGCCACGAGCGCTGCATCTACGAGATCCAGTGGGAGCGCGCCTCGGTCACGCCGCGCTCGCTGCTCGGCGGCGGCCTGCTGGCCGGCGGCTCGCTCGCCGCCAGTGCGCTGGCCGCGCCGGCGCTGCTGCCCGCCGCGGGGCTGCTGACCGCCGGCCTCGGCGGCGTGCTGCTGCAGCGCATCTCCAAGGAGCGCGCCGCCCGCTGGCGCCGGCTCGAGCAGGAGGTCGCCCAGAACCAGCAGGTGGCCGGGCAGCTCTCGGCCTCGCTGCAGGACCTCGTCTCCGAGCTCGACCTCGAGGTGCTGCTGGACAAGGTCGTCCGCAACGCGCGGGCGGCGGTCGGCAGCAAGGAGTTCGCGCTGCTGGTCGCGGAGGAGGACGGCACGCTGCGCGCGCGGCCGAACGACACCGTGTCGCCTCGGGTGCTCGAGCGCCTCGAGGCGTGGGCCGCGACGCTGCCGCCCGACACCGCCGAGCCGGTCCTCGTCGAGGACACCTCCGTGGTGCCCGCGCTGGCGGGGCTGGCCGACGACCCGGCCGAGCCCGTCGGCTCGGTCGTGCTCGCGCCGCTGGACTTCCGGGGGCGCACCGAGGGCCACCTCGTCGCGCTGGCCAAGCAGTCGCGGATCTTCCTCCCGCGCGACCTCGACCTCGTCCGCTCCTACGCCGTCCAGGGCGCGATCGCGCTGGCCAACGCCCGCAACTTCGCGGCCGCGCGTGACCTGGCCACGCGCGACCCGCTGACCGACCTGCTCAACCACCGCGAGTTTCACGAGTCCGTGGGGCGCGAGCTCGACCGCGCCCGCCGGCACGGCGGCACCCTGGCGGTGGCGCTCTTCGACCTCGACGGCTTCAAGCTCGTCAACGACGGCGCGGGCCACGCGGAGGGCGACCGCGTCCTGCGCCGGATCGCCGAGGCGCTGGCCGCCGCCTGCCGCGCGTCGGACACCGCGTTCCGGATCGGCGGCGACGAGTTCGCGCTGCTGCTGCCCGAGACCGGCCGTGGGGAGGCCGAGGCGGTCGCGGGCCGCGTCCGCGAGGCGCTCGTGGCGGTGGACCCGCGCGTCGGCGCGTCGGTCGGCGTCGCCGCCTGGCCCCAGGACGGCGGCAGCAAGGAGGTCCTGCTCGCCCACGCCGACGCCGAGCTGTACGCCATGAAGGGCGCGCGCGGCC